>JACQBK010000125.1 GCA_016194505.1 Ignavibacteriales bacterium
CGCACCGTCAGCCGTAATCAAAACTTATTAAAGAACCTTACAAGTAGCTTTAATAGGGAGCTTGACTCATAAGCGTGGAGCACATGCCACCTCCGTTTTCCAAAACGGATGCCAAGCGATGACTCTCAATTTCGATTGGGACGAGCGGGTAGTGGAAGTGTGAAATGCTTAGGCGGGCACCCACCGTGTATGAAAAGAGGTTCTTTCAATACACCTTGATTCTCGGCAGACGCGTGCGGTTTTTTATTTTTATTCGTGTTATTCTTACTGAAGCTGTAATCTGGAGTTGACATGGAAATCTATATACTTATACCGCTGGTTATGGTCATTGCAGGTATTACCTTTGTTGCAGGGTGGTACCTCAATGCACGATCCGGTCAAAATAAACTTGCTAACGCTGAAGAACGCGCCAAACGCATCCTTGCAGATGCTGAAAAAGACTCCAACGCTTTAAAACGTGAAAAACTGCTCGAAGCGAAGGACGAATGGTACAAGAAGAAAAAGGAATTTGAATCCGAAGCCCAGTCTAAGCGAAACAAGCTTCAATCCTTTGAAAAACAGCTTATCAGCCGGGAGGAAAATGTTGACCGAAAACTCGACCTTTTGAGCAAGAAGGAAGAGAGCCTCCAATCGCTTGATAAGGAAATGAATGAGAAGAAGAAACGCGTAGAAGAGCGTGAAACAGAAATTACCCGACTATTAGAAGAAGAAAATGTTCGGCTTGAGCGGATATCCGGCATTACGCGCGAAGAGGCAAAAAAGCATCTTATTGATAACTTAACCGAATCGGCTAAAACCGAAGCGGCGCAAATGCTTAAGGATGTTCGAGATAAAGCAAAGGAAGAAGCGCGCAGGGAAGCTCAGAAAGTCATTGTGCAAGCTATTCAAAGAACTGCCGCAGACCATACGGTTGAGACGACGGTCAGCGTTTTGAATCTTGAAAGTGATGAGTTAAAGGGTAGAATCATAGGTCGTGAGGGACGAAATATCCGCGCATTTGAAGCCGCTACAGGTGTAGATGTCATTGTAGATGATACGCCGGAAGCCGTTATTTTATCAGGGTTTGACCCGTTTCGGCGAGAAGTTGCACGAGTAGCTTTAGAGCGCCTCATCGCTGATGGACGAATCCATCCCGCGCGTATCGAAGAGGTGGTTGAAAAGGTAAAAAAGGAGTTGGAGGAGGAGACCGTCCGGGTGGGCGAAAATACTTTGCTCGAGGTCGGTTTGCACGGAGCACATACAGAAATTGTTAGACATATCGGCAGAATGAAGTATCGCTCAAGCTATGGTCAAAATCTCTTGCAACATAGCATTGAGGTCGCTTTTTTGACGGGTATTATGGCTTCTGAACTGCATCTCGATCCAAGCCTTGCTAAACGAGCCGGGCTACTGCATGATATTGGAAAGACTATTGACCGTAGCGTTGAAGGTCCCCACGCCCTCTTGGGCTATGAGCTTTGCAAGAAGTACAACGAGCACGCGATTGTCAGTAATGCTGTCGGTGCGCACCACGAAGATATTCCGATGGAACACCCGATTGCTGCGCTTGTACAAGCAGCTGATGCCATTAGCGGCGCACGACCCGGAGCACGGCGTGAATCTGTAGAAGGATATGTGAAGCGTTTGGAGAAATTAGAGTCTCTTGCAAAATCGTTTAACGGCGTGTTAAATACATACGCTATTCAAGCAGGAAGAGAGATTCGCGTTATTGCCAATCACGATAAATTAGATGATGCCGCCGCCGATCAGCTTTCTCATGATATTGCAAATAAAATTCAGCAGGAAATGGAATACCCCGGGCAAATTAAAGTTATCGTTATTCGGGAGTTCCGCTCCGTTTCGTATGCTAAGTAATAGGTTGCCTGCACGATACGTTGAGAAAGCCCAAAGGACATATTTTTCGGATCGGTGTAACAGGGGGGATTGGAAGCGGAAAAACGGTTGTCTGCACGATGTTTGAGCAGCTTGGCATTCCTGCTCTTTATGCTGATGAAATTGCTAAAGAGATAATGGATTCTGATCCGAAAGCCAAAAAACTTATTATAGGATTGTTAGGCACTTCAGCCTATACATCCGATGGTTCGCTTGACCGAGTGTATGTTGCCTCTCAAGTTTTCTCCAATAAAACCCTCCAAAAGAAATTAAACGCAATCGTTCATCCTCTTGTAGAACAAGAAATTGACAAAGGCATTGAAGGTATTTCTGCAGTAGGGAAGCGTTCCGTTATTATCGAGGCAGCATTGATTTATGAAGCCGGTCTCGACCGCACGCTCGATGCTGTGGTTGTCGTAGACGCAGATGAACAAGAGCGCATTGAACGAGTGTCAAAACGTGATGGCATTTCTACAGCCGATATAAAGAAGCGAATCAGCGCCCAATGGAGCACCCAGCGGAAGCTTGATAAAGCCGATTATATCCTGCGGAATAACGGCTCATTGCAAGACCTTGAAACAAACGTCCGATTTCTGTATACTATCTTCAACATCATCTCTCAAAAGGAACAGTAGTGGCAGATTCAATCTTTCAAAAAGAAAACGAATTATTTTTTCACACTTATAAACGTCTCCCTCTTGATATAGAACGTGGTGATGGCTGCTGTCTCATTGCACGCGACGGAAAAAAATACTGCGATTTTTTCGGAGGCCTTGCCGTCAATGCGCTTGGGTATAATCACCCGCGTATTAACAAAGCAATTCAGGAGCAGCTCCAAAAATATATTCATCTTTCCAATTACTTTGTTCAAGAACCTCAGGTGAAACTTGCTGAAAGAATTTTGAACGTAAGCGGCTACCAGAAACTTTTTTTCACCAATAGCGGCACGGAAGCGATTGAAGGAGCCTTAAAGCTCGCGCGCAAATGGGGATCGAAAAATGGCAAGACCCAGTTGTTCGGGCTATCCAATTCCTTCCATGGGAGGACGATGGGATCGCTCTCGCTGACCGAGCGTGCTAAGTATCGCGATGGTTATGAGCCGTTTCTTCCGAATATCGGTCACTTAAAGTATAACGATGTGGATGAATTAAAAGCGAATGTCAACGAACAAACGCTTGGAGTCGTTCTCGAATTCATTCAGGGTGAAGGCGGCATTTTTGTTGTTAGTCCTGAATATGCCTCCGAGCTAAAAAACCTTCGCGACAAGTTTGGATTTTTGATTATTGCCGATGAGATTCAATCCGGCATAGGCCGAACGGGAAAATTTTTGGGATTCGAGCATTTTGATATTCGACCCGACATCGTTGTCATCGCCAAAGCTATCGGCGGCGGCTTGCCGTTAGGAGCGTTTCTCGGGAGCGAGCGTGTTGCAGAAACGTTTACGTATGGAACGCATGGGACCACCTTTGGCGGAAATCCCGTCGCCTGTGCCGCAGGTCTCGCTGTACTGGAAGAAGTTTTGGATAATGGCGTGATGAAGAAAGCGGGAGAAATTGGTGGGTATTTGAAATCACAATTTGTGAAACTTCAAGAAAAATTCCCATCGCTTATTAAAGAAGTACGTGGTTTTGGCTGTATGCTCGGCATCGAATTAACCTTTGAAGGTCAATCCGTTGTTGATGCGCTCCAAGCGAGAGGCTTTTTGGTAAATTGTACCAACACGAATGTATTACGATTTCTGCCGCCGTTTATCGTAACGCGCGATCATTGCGATACGCTGGTGCAACAACTTTCCGATGTTCTTGCAATGAGTCTGAAAAACTGACAATTTTTGCAGTAGCTTAATCAACCCATGTTCAATCATAGAAGGGGAACCTTTATGCGAAAATTTAACTCGTTTGTTTTGATGGCGGTAATAGTATTATTGGTTGTTAGCACAAGCTATGCGCAGGTTTCTATGGAGAAGGGGGTTTTAGTGGGATTTAATTTTGCCACATTCGGTGGGAAGGATGCAGCAAACCCTACGCCTGACAATAAAACAGGACTCGCTCTTGGCGGGTTTGTTTCGTTTAAAGTTGCAGACATGATTAGCGTTGAACCACAACTTTTGTACATGCAAAAAGGCTCCACAGCGAAGGTCGCACAAGGTAATACTACAATAGACATTACCGGAAAGTACAATTATCTTGAAATCCCGGTGCTTGTCAAGCTAAATATTCCTCTCGCAGGAAATGTTGCCTTTAAGCCGAACATTTTTGCAGGACCCGCGTTTGCCTTGAGGATTGGAACGCCCAGTATCAAAGCAGAAGGCGGTGGGCAGACCGTCGAACAAGATATCCAAAATACTACCAGCACTGATTTTGGTCTCGTGTTTGGCGCCGGAGCGCGCATTCCTGGCGTGATATTAAACGGCATTTTGATTGATGTTCGTTATACGTTGGGACTTTCTTCAGTGGATGACTCCGCTGCAAAAGCTGAAATAAAAAATCGAGTGTTTTCGATTTTGCTTGGCGTGGCGCTGTAAGAATTTTAAGGTTGTCTTAGTTTGTATTAGTTGAAGGAGAGGGTTGAAAAATCTTCTCCTTTTTATTTGTAAAGCGAACTATAGTTCGCTCACCAGCTTGGCGTCCCGATACATCGGGGCGCCCTACGACTCTCGAAATCGTTTATTCAAACCAGCCTTGTTTAACCGCCTTTTTTTTCGTACCTTTTCTTCGTGACGGAAAGAGACCACATCGAAGGAAAACCGAGATGCCATTGCGGTATCTTCGGTATTTTTGGGCATCCGGAAGCCTCCGTTATGACGTACTATGGACTTCATGCCCTCCAACATCGTGGGCAAGAAGCCACGGGCATCGTTACAAGTGAATATCTTGCAGACAAAAAGAAGTGGCGGTTTAATTTCTATCGTGGCATTGGTTTAGTAACCGATGTTTTTAAAGACGAAGAGATTCTCAAGTCTCAGCTCAAAGGTTCCTCGGCGATAGGGCACAACCGTTATTCCACCACCGGTTCCGCCGACAACAAATCCAACATCCAACCGTTCGTTGTCAATTACAAAGCGGGCAATCTCGCTCTTGGGCACAACGGCAATCTCACGAATTTCCATACGCTACGGGAACAACTTCAATCCGAAGGGACAATTTTTCAATCCACCAGCGATAGCGAAGTCATATTACACCTCGCCGCACGAAGCAAGAAAAGCGACCAAATCTTCCAAGTCAAAGAAGCGCTTGATGCGGTAGAAGGGGCATACTCGTTGGTCATCCTGACCGATGATAGTCTGATTGCAGCACGTGATCCTTACGGATTTCGTCCGCTTGCATTGGGAAAATTGGGAAAAGCGTACGTCGTCGCCTCAGAAACCTGCGCTTTCGATATTATTGGTGCCGAGTATATACGCGATGTGCAGCCCGGCGAAATTCTTGTGATAGATAACGATGGGTTGGCAACAGGCAAACTTCAATCGCACTGGATAACAAAAAAGAAATCACAGCCGTATCATTGTATTTTTGAATACATTTATTTTTCCCGACCCGACAGTAAAATTTTCGGGGAAAGTGTTGATAAGGTCCGCAGAAAATTAGGCAAGCTGCTCGCGCAGGAATCTCCTGTTAAACCCGATGATAAGGAAGATCGCGTGATAGTCATTAGCGTGCCGGATTCAAGCAATACGGCGACGCTCGGCTATGTGTCGGAAGCGAATAAAATGGGTGATGATGTTCGCTTGGAGATCGGCTTGATCCGCAGCCATTATGTCGGTCGTACGTTTATCCAGCCGGGACAAACGAGCCGCGAACTGAAAGTGAAGACGAAGTTCAACACTGTCAAGGGAGTTATCAAAGGGCGCAAGGTTGTTATTGTGGATGATTCGATTGTCCGCGGGACGACGTCGAAGCAGTTGGTAAAGTTAATCCGCGAAGCAGAGCCGAAAGAAATCCATTTCCGTGTTACGTCGCCGCCGATTAAGTTCCCGTGCCATTATGGCATGGATTTCCCCAGCAAAGAAGAATTGATTGCCAATCGCTGCAACAGCAATATAGATGAGATCGCAAAAGAACTTGGCGTTGATAGCCTTGCATACCTTTCGATGGATAAGCTGTTGGAAGCTGCTCCAAACGGAAACGGCACGCATTACTGCACTGCTTGTTTCAGCGGAAACTATCCCGTGGCGATAGACAAAGAATTGACAAAAGACGCGAACGATACCTAATGCTGAATCGAATCTGGACAATTTCTACGTTGCTCAGCTTCAGCCGAATTGTTCTTATTGCGCCGCTTGCCTATTTTCTTTTCTCTCACCTTCCGAACGGAAGAACATGGGTTGTCGCTATCATAGTTGTCGCTACGATAACCGACTTTCTCGATGGCTATCTTGCGCGAAAGCTTCATCAGGTTTCCGACTTTGGAAAAATTGTTGACCCTCTTGCCGATAAAATTTGCGTTGGCGCAGTTGCAGTATTGCTTGTTGTTGCAGGAGATTTACCGCTGTGGTATGTTGTGGTTGTGCTTGTACGTGATGCGCTGATTCTCATAGGCGGCATTTATATTAGAAATCGAAAAAATATCATCGTGCAATCCAACTGGCCCGGGAAAATCGCAGTCTCTCTGATTGCGCTCGTGCTGCTGCTTTCTTCGCTCAAGGCTCCGCAAGCGGAGTCGTTTCTGCAGATCACGATTTGGCTAAGCGTTGTGCTGATGGTATTTTCATTTATTATTTACATTCAAAGATTATTTATTGGCAGTAACGCTGTAAAAGGAAATTCGGTATAATGTTTTTATCGGATACGTTCAAAAAATTGAAAGCAGGGCTTGCGAAAACGCGCGATACGCTTTTCAGCAAAGTTACACAGCTTGTCGGCTCAAAGAGCGCTATTGACGATGAGATGCTCGAACGATTGGAAGAAATCCTCATCGCAGGTGACGTTGGTGTTGATACGACTATGAAGATTCTCGATAACATTAAGCGTCGAGTAAAGCAAGAACGTTATGAATCACCCGAGCAACTTACAGGATTGCTGAAAGATGAAATAGCAAACGTGCTTCATGTGAATGGGGACGCGCCAGTTGCGGAAATTAAGCTTCCTGCCGAGCCAAAACCTTACGTCATAATGGTTGTGGGCGTTAATGGAGTGGGCAAGACAACAACTATCGGAAAACTTGCGTATAATTATCAAATAGCGGGTTATCGTGTTGTCGTGGGCGCGGCGGATACGTTTCGCGCTGCGGCAAATGAGCAATTGGAAATTTGGGCGAAACGTGCCGGCGTGGAGATTATTCAGCAACCGCAAGGAGCCGACCCTGCGGCGGTGGCGTTTGATTCGCTGAGTTCAGCAATCTCTAAAAATGCGGATGTTGTTATCATTGATACGGCGGGACGTCTCCATACAAAAGTGAATTTAATGGAGGAGTTAAAGAAGATAAAGCGCGTTCTCGATAAGCGAATGCCCGGCGCTCCTCATGAAGTCCTGCTTGTGCTGGATGCGAGCACGGGACAAAACGCTCTCCAGCAAGTAAAGCAGTTTACCAATGCCGTCGAAGTAACCGGATTGGTGCTTACGAAGCTTGACGGCACAGCAAAGGGTGGAATCGTTATTGCAATCAGCAACGAGCTGAAGATTCCCGTTAAATTTATAGGTGTGGGCGAGCAGATTGACGATTTGCAAGCGTTTGATCGTCGTGCGTTTGTTGATGCTTTGTTTGAACAAGCGTAACGAAATTAAACATCAAAAAAAATGCATCCTCACTCCGCTGTCATGGTGAGCGCCTGCCTGTGGCAGGCAGGCGCTCGGGGTGACGCATGAATATGAAACTCTCATTCTCACGGTTCGACCTTAAGCTTAAACACACGTTTACGATTTCTCGCAGCTCGCGGGATAGTGCAACCGTTGTCTTTGTTGAATTGGAGCACGATGGGATTATTGGTGTTGGCGAGGCGGCACCTTCTCGCCGCTACGGTGAAGACATAGAGACTGTTGAAGCATTTCTAAAAAAAGTTGATCTCTCGGAATTCCAAGATCCGTTTCAGATTGAAAATATTTTGAAGTACGTGGAAATCCTTGTGCAAGGCAACTATGCCGCCAAAGCGGCAATTGATCTTGCTCTTCACGATTGGATTGGCAAGAAACTGAATCTTCCGTTACACAAATATTGGGGATTGGATAAAAGCCAAACACCATTAACATCGTTCACCATTGGAATTGATACGCCGGAAGTCATCGAGAAAAAAATACGGGAGGCTGAAGAATATCCCATCTTGAAAATTAAGCTCGGTGGCGATAACGACAAAGAGATCTTGCGGACGATCCGTAAAGTTACAAAAAAGACGCTGCGCGTGGATGCGAACGAAGGCTGGAAAACGAAAGAACTTGCCGTCGAAAAAATTAACTGGCTTGAACAGGAAGGTGTTGAGTTTATTGAACAACCAATGCCGGCGGCTGATCTTGCAGGAACTTCCTGGGTGCGAGAACGTGTTAGTCTTCCATTGATTGCCGATGAGAACTCCATCCGTCTGTTTGATGTTCCTAAGCTACAGGGTGTTTTTGACGGCATTAATATTAAATTGATGAAGTGCACCGGTTTGAGGGAAGCAATCCAAATGGTGCATGCGGCACGGGCGTGCGGATTGAAAATTATGACCGGCTGTATGATTGAAAGTTCGGTAGCCATTTCCGCCGCGGCACAGTTTTCTCCGTTGATTGATTACGCCGATCTCGATGGTCATGTTCTTACATCGAACGATCCGTATGACGGCGTGACAATTGTAAATGGAAAACTTATTTTGCCTGAGCGCCCAGGCATCGGTGCAGTGAAAAGAGACTAGTTTCCCAAGGCAGAGTTAAGTGAAAATACGTTATATCGTTTGGCTTGACTACATTAAAGACAAGATACAATGGAAACATGGCGTTCACCCGTCTGAAGTCGTAGAAGTTTTTCAAAATAGGCCTCGTTTCTTTAAGAAGGAAACTGGAAAAATTGAAGGTGAGCATGTCTATAACGCGTTAGGTAGAACTTACGAGGGACGTTATTTATCTATATTTTTCATTCATAAGAAAAACAATGACATCATTATACTTACGGCTCGAAGCATGAGCAAAAAAGAGCGAGAACGTTATGGCAAAAAATAAAAAAACTGTTTACAAGGCGGTATCTCCTAAAGGTATGACCGTAAAAGATGCATCAGAGTTTTGGGATGATAAAACGTTTTTTGACTTTGATGACGTCAAGGAGGTGAAGTTTGACGTTAAAATAAAAGGCGAGAGACATTATGTTCGCCTTGATGATGATATCGCAAAAAAAATCCAAAGCTTTTCTCGAAAAAAACACGTGTCTGAGCAATATGTTGTCAACGTTCTATTAAAAAAATCGCTAGAGAAAGTAGCTTAGCCGAACCTTGCCTTCAAAAATTCATATATTGCAACCTGATTTAGCGAACAAGATCGCCGCCGGCGAAGTGGTGCAGCGTCCTGCGTCGGTTGTGAAAGAATTGGTCGAAAATTCGCTTGATGCGTACGCCACAAAAATTAGCGTGATTGTGAAGGAGGCGGGTAAATCGTTCCTACAAGTGATTGATGACGGGGAGGGGCTTTCCTCTGAAGACGCGTTGCTTGCATTTCAACGCCATGCGACAAGTAAAATCGCGACATCGGAAGATCTGGAAGCCATAACGACGCTCGGATTTCGCGGTGAGGCTCTGGCGTCCATTGCCGCTGTCGCGCAAGTCGAGATGAGAACCCGGCAAGAGCACGATGATACCGGTACGTTAATACGGATCGAAGGGAACGAGTTAAAAGAAAACACAAAAACCGGGATGGAACGCGGAACATCCATCACTGTCAAGAATTTATTTTATAATACTCCCGCCCGCAGAAATTTTCTTAAGACAAGAACCACGGAGTTAAAAAATATTTCCGATGTTGTTACGAGAATGGCTATTGCCTATCCGGAAGTGGCATGGTTCTACACGAGCGATGATGAACCCTTGCTCGACCTTAAGCCGACATCTCCAGAAGGACGATTAAAAGACCTTTTTGGTGAACGACAATTCGAAGGGCTTGTAAAAGTCCATGAGAAAACCGAATATCTTTCCATGGACGGCTTTATTGGGAAGCCAAATTTTGCGCGCAAGAGCAGGGTGGAACAGTATTTATTCATCAATCGCCGCTTTATCGTCAATAAGGCGATCAACCATGCCGTATTTCATGCGTACGAACATCTGCTTGTGAAAGGAATGTTTCCTTTCTACACGTTGAATATCTCGCTCGACCCTCGCCACATAGACGTGAATGTCCATCCGTCAAAAATGGAAGTGAAGTTCGAAAACGAATCAAACATCTATCGGTTCGTTCTTTCGGTTATCCGCAGAACGCTTGGGGCAAATGACCTCATCCCGGACTTGACGTTCAAATCCGATGAAACGTTCACGCAGTTTGAAGAGCGATTGCGATTCTCACAGCCTTCTCCAAACAGGATTCAGCCGTTCGGCTCACCTTCGGCAGCAACCCCGAATGTTTCAAGACTTTCGCCTCAAGACTCTTTCGCTGAAGTCGCTTCTTCTATGGAGGCAGACCACATTGATCTCGATCAATTATTCGGCAAGGTTGAGCGAAGAATAGCCGATGATTCAATGCGTCGAGACGGTGAGGTGACGTTTCCGGCTGATTTTAAGACTAGTGGGACTGCTCCTCAAAGTCGTATCGTCCCGCATCAGGCATTGCGTGCAGCGGGGGAGCAAGAGCCGGTTATCGAAACGCGTGCTATCTGGCAAATCCATAATAAGTACATTCTCTCGCAGGTGCGAACGGGATTGCTTATTGTTGACCAGCATGTTGCCCACGAGCGAATTCTTTACGAAAAAATTCTGGCAAACTTTGAAAACAGCTTGCCTACGACTCAACAGCTTTTATTTCCGCATACTGTCGAGTTGAACGCCAGTGATTATAGCCTTGTAAAAGAGCTTGCCCCTCATCTTGAAAAAATCGGTTTTGATATAAAGCTTTTTGGAAAGAATACAGTCGTTCTTGAGGGCATCCCTGCCGATGTCCGTATCGGCAATGAGACGAAAATTCTCCAAGACGTGTTGGATGAATTTAAGAATAACGAGCACAACCAAACGATTGATGCCCGCGATAAAATTGCAAAATCCTTCGCGTGCAAAGCTGCAATCAAAGCGGGGGATAAGCTTAACACAACAGAAATGATTGTTCTGATTGACCAGCTTTTTGCAACGTCTATGCCGTATGTGTGTCCGCACGGCAGGCCCGTGGTGGTGAAAATTTCCGTTGAGGAATTAGATAGAAGATTTGGAAGAACATAGATAAATTTTTATGAGAATTGCATCTTTAATCCAACAACAGGCAGGTGCGTATGAATAACGGTTCCGACAAAATTTGGGAAGAACGCCGCAAGTGGAAAGTGAAAGCGAGCGGCAGATTGCGCGAAGCGAAATTCACGTCCATCAGTGGCGAGCCGATAGAAACGCTCTATGGTCCTGATGATGTGAATGAAATAAATTTCCTCAGCGAGATCGGATTTCCGGGAGAGTTCCCTTACACACGCGGCATTCACCCAACGGGGTATCGCGGCAGATTGTGGACGATGCGCCAGTTTGCCGGATTCGGCACTCCGGAAGATACCAACGCGCGTTATCATTATTTGCTCGAGCATGGACAAACGGGACTTTCCGTTGCATTTGATTTGCCGACGCTCATGGGTCGGGATGTGGACGATCCGCTTTCCGAAGGTGAAGTAGGAATTTGCGGCGTTTCCGTCAGCTCGCTTGCCGATATGGAAATTCTGTTCAAGGGGATCAACCTTGGCGAGATTTCCACTTCGATGACGATCAACGCTCCGGCAGTGATGGTGATGGCGTTTTATCTTGCCGTGGCAGAAAAGCAAGGTGTGGATTTCAAAAAACTGCGCGGCACCATTCAGGCGGATATTCTTAAAGAGTACATCGCCCAGAAGGAGTGGATATATCCCCCTGAGCCATCTATGCGGCTTATTATTGATATGTTCGAGTATATGAATAAAGAGGTGCCGCAATGGAATCCGATTTCTGTGAGCGGCTATCATATACGCGAAGCAGGCTCAACTGCGGTGCAGGAGCTTGCCTTTACGCTTGCCGATGGCTTTGCATACATCGAAGCGGGGATGGCGCGCGGCTTGGCTGTTGATGAGTTTGCACCGCGAATTTCGTTTTTCTTTAATTCACACATAGATTTTTTTGAGGAGATTGCAAAATTCCGCGCGGCTCGACGCATCTGGGCGAAACGAATGAAGAACAAGTATGGAGCGAAAAATCCGAAATCGTGGATGCTGCGATTCCATACGCAAACGGCAGGATGCTCACTTACGGCGCAACAGCCGGAAAACAACATCATCCGCACGGCGTACGAGGCGCTTGCCGGAGTGTTAGGCGGGACGCAGTCGTTGCATACAAATTCGATGGACGAAACGCTGGCGCTACCTTCCGAAAAAGCCGTGAAGATCGCTCTCCGCACTCAGCAAATTATTGCCTACGAAACCGGTGTGCCCAACACCATTGATCCATTAGCAGGCAGTTACTTTGTTGAAGCCCTCACAACAAAAATGGAACAAGAAGCGGAAAGCTATTTTGAAAAAATTGATACGCTTGGCGGCGTTATTCCGGCTCTCGAAGCGGGATTTTTCCAGCGCGAAATTGCGGATGCCGCATACCGCTATCAACGAGAACTTGATCTAAAAGAAAAAATTACCGTTGGAATGAATGATTTTATAGAGGAGGATGAGAAGATAGACATTCCGATTCTTGTTATCTCGCCTGAAGTTGAGATAAAACAGCGCAAACGTCTTGCGAACATTCGCCAAAGCAGGAATGCAGAAGCGGTAGAACGTTCTCTTGTTGCATTACGCCAAGGGGCAGTTGATAATAAAAATTTGATGCCTCTCTTATTGGATTGCACGCGTTCGTATGCAACGCTTGGAGAAATGTGCAATGCGCTGGCAGAGGTGTTCGGGGTGTACGAAGAACCGGCGGTGTTTTAAAAATTCATTCACTTCCCGTAGGAAAAACTGTGACTGCATATTTTCGATTATTACGCGTTCCACAGTGGATTAAGAATTTCTTTCTTTTTGCCCCTCTTATTTTCTCGAAGCATCTGTTTGAGTCCAGCTATTTTTGGACAACAGCAGTAGCGTTTTTTGTATTCTGCTTTATTTCCAGCAGCGTTTATATCATCAACGATATTGCCGACCGTGAAGCAGATAAGCTTCACCCCACCAAGCGTAATCGCCCGATACCTGCGGGCAACATTTCGATCCCTCAAGCAATTGCAGTGGCTCTTCTCTTGATTGTTGTTGCGCTTGTTTTATCGAAAGGTCTCAGCTCAAAATTTTTGCTTGCCGCTGTAACGTATTTTGTTTTGAATCTTGCGTATTCATTTTTTCTTAAACGCGTCATTCTCCTCGATGTATTTATTATTGCCGCCGGATTTATGTTACGGGTTCTTGCAGGCGCATTTGCAATTGATGTGCAGGTTTCTCACTGGTTAGTGTTATGTACGTTGTTTGTCTCCGTTTTCTTGGCGATTTCCAAACGGCGCGGGGAAATGATGCTCGTGCAAACTATGGAAGGGTATGAAGGGCGTGCTGTTCTCCGCGACTATGATGTTGTGTTCATAGATCAAATGATGACGATTGCCGCCGCGGGGATGGCAATTTCTTACGCACTGTATACGGTGGCAGAGCGAACCGTCAGCATTTTCGGTACGGAAAAC
>JACQBK010000004.1 GCA_016194505.1 Ignavibacteriales bacterium
GATGGCTTGAATCTTCCGGCCGGCCTTCAGTTTCAAAGAACGAACATATAAGCACATTGTCGAGCCTCCTCTTGTTGTGGCCCTCTAATGTGCTAAACTTCTCAACAAAGTACAACCTTATTTTTTAGAACTGGCACTAGGTATTTTTGAGACAGCTTTTAATGACTTGGTGCCCCTGCCTGACGGCAGGCAGGTTTGTGGCGCATATCCTTTAAATCTTTTCTCCGCGTTCTCAGCGATCTCTGCGGTGAAAAAATTCTTTTAAAACGATATGAACGTATGAAGATACTTCTTTTCTTTACTTGCGGTCTCTTGCTCGTTGGGTGTTCCAAAATGAGTGATGTTGAGATCATGGAAAAAGCAATTCACTTCCAAAGCTGGGAGGATTGGGATAAATCCATAGAGCTGTATCAAATGCTCTTGGAAAAATATCCGAAGAGTGGTCAAGTCCCCGAGGCTCTCTATGCGCTTGGGACTATTTATCAGACGAACAAAAAGGATTTTAAGAAAGCGATTGAACAGTATCAGCGCATTGCAAAGGAATATCCCGCACACCCAACAGCGCCGAGCGCATACTATTCGATTGCGTCAATCACCGCAAAAGAACTGAGCGACACGTTGAAAGCCAAGCAAGCCTACGAGGATTTCTTACAGCGCTATCCGGATGCGCCTATGGCGCAATCTGCGCGAGAGGAATTAGCAAACCTGGGAAAGAAACCGAGCGGGAAAAAGTAATTTCACAGTGGAACAATCACTTAAATATTTAAAACCCGAAGTTGTAGCGCAACTTGCCAATATGGAACTGCGTGCCCGTCTTGTTGTGGAGGGGTTTATCACAGGGCTGCACAAAAGTCCATACCACGGCTTTAGCGTGGAGTTCACGGAGCATCGCCAATACATGCCCGGCGATGAAATAAAGCATATTGATTGGAAAGCGTACGGCAAGACGGACAAGTATTTCATTAAGCAGTTCGAAGAGGAAACGAATCTCAAGTCGTATATTATTCTTGACGCGAGTAAGTCAATGGATTATTCCTCCAACGGTCATTTGCGCAAAGTGGAGTACGCCTCGTATATTGCCGCGGCGCTCTCGTATCTTATGGTAGAGCAACGAGATGCGGTCGGTCTGACAATTTATGATGAACGGGTTCGGACATCGTTGCCGCCTCGTGCGACGAAGTCGTACCTCAAACAGCTTCTTAAAGAGTTGGAAAATCTCAAGCCGAGCAATAAAACGAGCACCGCCGATTCACTGCATTATGTCGCTGAGCAGATAAAGCGGCGCGGTTTGGTGATCATCTTAAGCGATCTTTTTGATGACCCGGCAAAAGTAACGACTGCATTCAAACATTTCCGGCACAAGGGGAATGAGGTTATTGTGATGCAGGTGTTGGATCCGATGGAGCGTTCCTTTGCCTTTGGGACCGACGCTGTATTCAGGGATATGGAAACAAAAGAGGAACTCACGACTCAGCCTTGGCACATTCAAAAAGCATATCAGCAATCTATGAAGGAATTTCTTGATTTCTATAAGAAAGAGTGCCGCGAGAACAACATTGATTACGTTTTGTTGGATACCAGCATGCCGTTTGATAAGGCGCTGTTCGAGTATTTGAACAAACGAAAACGCATACAATAAATTAAAAATGAAAAAGTAAAAGGTAAAATGACAAATGAAAATGGCTCATTTGATATCATTTTGATATTTAATATTCTTTCCGTAGCAATAATCCTAACAGTAGAGTAATTTGTAATTAAAATGCCTGACGATAAGCTTATAGTAAAGGGCGCTCGTGTCCATAATCTCAAGAATATTGATGTTGAGATGCCGCGGGATCAATTGATTGTCATAACCGGACTCTCGGGTTCCGGTAAATCAAGCCTTGCATTCGATACGATCTATGCCGAAGGTCAGCGGCGCTATGTGGAAAGCCTTTCTGCGTATGCTCGGCAGTTCCTTGGACTTATGGAACGGCCCGATGTTGATTATATCGAAGGACTCAGCCCGTCAATTTCTATTGAGCAGAAAACCGTCAGCCACAACCCGCGCTCAACAGTTGGGACTGTAACAGAAATTTATGATTATCTTCGCTTGCTGTTCGCGAGAGTTGGGACGCAATTTTGTTACAATTGCGGCAGAAAAGTCCAGCGGCAGACGGTTGACCAGATTATTGATTCAATTCTTCAATATCCCGCCGGTGCGAAGCTTCAAATACTTGCCCCCGTTGTGAAAGGAAGAAAAGGGCATTATCGCGAGTTGTTTGAGCAAATATTGAAAGACGGTTTTGTCCGCGTGCGAATTGATGGTGAAGTCAAACAAATTGTGGAGGGCCTAAAAACCGACCGCTACAAAATTCACAATATCGAAATCGTTGTTGATCGCATAGCCGTTAAGAAAGATATCCGCGCCCGCATAGCGGAGTCTGTCGAAGTTGCGCTCCGGTACGGCAACGGTGTCTTGATTGTCAACGACGGAACAAAGGATCAGCTGTATAGTCGATATTACTCATGCAATGTCTGTGAGATCAGCTATGAGGAACCGGCGCCGAACTCGTTTTCGTTCAATACTCCTGCGGGGTCGTGTCCGGAATGCGAAGGATTAGGCGAGAAAAAAGCATTTGATCTCAGATTAATAATTCCAGACGAGAGCCTTTCCATCAACCAAGAAGGGTTGGCGCCTTTTGGCAAGCCGAAACCGACCTGGATTTTCAGTCAGTTAAAAGCCGTTGCAAAGCGGTACGATTTTGATTTTGACACCCCCATCAAAAAACTTCCGGCGAAGGTGAAGCAAGCTTTGTTTCACGGGGCGGGGGACGAAAAATTTGACGTTGAATATAGCCATAGTTCAGGCAAAGTGACCACCTATAAGCATCGCTTTGGCGGCGTGCTCGAGATGCTTCGCCGTTATTATGAAGAAGCTACGACAAATAATATTCGTGAGTGGGTTGAATCATTCATGGCAACAACCCAATGCCCTGTATGCCAGGGGGGAAGATTAAAGCAAGAAAGTCTTGCAATGAAACTGGAGGATGCAAAAACCGGCAAGCTTTCCAATATTCATGACATCGTTTCGCTTTCGATTCGCTCCGGACGAGCGTTCTTTGATGTGCTTTCATTGTCGCCCCGTCAAATGGAAATTGGCCGCCAAGTTTTAAAGGAGATTACCCAGCGTTTGGATTTTCTCTTGAATGTGGGATTGGATTACCTGACGCTTGATCGGTCCGCGCGGACGCTTTCCGGCGGAGAAGGCCAGCGTATCCGGCTCGCCACGCAAATTGGAACTCAGCTTGTCGGCGTTCTTTATATTCTCGATGAGCCAAGCATCGGGCTGCATCAGCGAGATAATATCAAATTGATCAATTCGCTCAAGACATTGCGGGATTTAGGGAATACCATTGTTGTCGTTGAGCATGATAAGGAGACCATTCAAAGCGCAGATTATGTGATTGATCTTGGTCCGGGCGCAGGCGAACATGGGGGATACGTTGTTACCGTTGGAAAGCCGGGACAACTAAAAATCAAAAATGTCCGCCAAAGGCGGATCAGTCCTCGGCTGAAAAAATTAAGGAGCAAGGGGAACGGGTACGATGGGACTTCGTTAACAGCCTTATATCTGCAGAACAAAAAGCACATTGAAATTCCCAAACAGCGCAGGAAAGAAAATGGTAGCCATTTAGTACTTAAAGAAACAACGGGGAATAATCTCAAAAATGTTACGTTGCAAATGCCACTCGGCATGTTTGTTTGTATTACCGGTGTAAGCGGCTCGGGGAAATCCACCCTTATCAATGAAACGCTTTATCCCATTCTCTCAAATAAATTTTATAGGACGAGGATGGTCTCGCTTCCGTACAAGAGTATTCATGGTCTTGAACACATCGACAAAGTAATTGATATTGACCAATCACCCATTGGGCGGACTCCTCGTTCGAATCCCGCAACATATACCGGTTTGTTCACCCTCATTCGGGATTTGTTTACGCAATTGCCTGAGTCAAAGATTCGAGGATACAAAGCGGGAAGGTTTAGCTTCAACGTCAAAGGTGGTCGCTGTGAAGGATGCGAAGGGGACGGCGTGAAGAGAATCGAAATGAACTTTTTGCCGGATGTGTATGTCTTGTGCGATGTGTGCAACGGCAAGCGCTATAATCGGGAAACGTTGGAAGTGCGCTACAAGGGAAAGTCAATTTCCGATGTGCTTGAGATGACAGTGGAAGATGCCATCGAATTATTCAGTGAATTACCACGGCTTCAGCGGCATTTGCAAACACTGCACGACGTGGGACTTGGGTATATTCGGTTGGGTCAACAGGCAACGACGCTTTCCGGCGGAGAGGCTCAGCGGGTAAAGCTTTCGACTGAACTTGCCAAGATTGGCACCGGGAAGACCATGTATATTCTTGACGAGCCAACCACCGGCTTGCATTTTGAGGATATCCGGATGCTTCTTTCCGTGCTGAATAAGCTTGTTGATAAAGGAAATACGGTCATCGTCATTGAGCATAATTTGGATGTTATCAAAACTGCCGATTGGGTTATTGATTTGGGTCCGGAAGGAGGCGACGCAGGGGGTGAGATTATAGCCGAAGGAACGCCGGAAGAGGTGGCAAAGAATGCAAAATCTCACACGGGATTATACCTAAAAAAGGAATTGAGTAATATACTAAAATAGGACGCCCGCCTGCGTCGGGCAGGCTGAAACAGCAGAAAAAGCTGAACGAGCGCTGATAAAAATTTTCAATATTTTAATCGGCTTTTATCCGCCTAATCTGCTTCTTCCGCGTCCAATTGAGTGTCGTTGCAAAAAGGAGACTATGAGGAAATAAATTAACCTACAACTTTCAACCAATCCCGACACAAAACAACGGGATGCCGTGCCTGCGGCAGGCCGGTTGGAAAGCGCGCAACTTACAACCGTTTTTATTTCGAAACCCAGTCATTCCCCTTCACAAAAAATCTCCAACGTTTTTCTGTTCCTACACGAATACCAATTCTCGTTGAAGTCCCGATGCTTGATTTCGGGATAGCCTTGCTTTCGAGGAGATAAATTTCATTTCCAAGTAAATCCGTTCCGTTTTGTTCTCGTTGGATTCCTAATGCCTCACAAAGTTTTGCCGGACCATTGGTTAGATCGAAACTGTCTTTTGCTCTGTTTTTCTTCATCAAATCAATCCCTTCAATCGGCTCCACAGCTCTGATGAGCACTGCTTCGCCGATGTCCTCTTCTCTTGTTACAACGTTAGCGCAAAAGTGCATCCCGTACGTGAAATAAACGTAGAGGTGCCCTCCTTGCTTGAACATAACTTCGTTTCTTTTTGTCTTGCCTCTGTAAGTGTGGCTTGCGGGATCTTTGGAGCCTACATAAGCCTCCACTTCGACAATGTTGCCTACAAGTTTTTTGCCATTCAGGATGCGAACGATATGCTTACCGAGGAGGTCTCGTGCAACTTGAAGGGTAGGGCGAAGATAGAATGAACGCGGAAGTTTATTCAAACGAAAGATTTAGAAATAAAAATTGGACGCCGAAACAACAGAAAAAAACTGAAAATACGCGGATAAAAATTTTAACATTTTGATCGGCTTTTATCCGCTTAATCTGCTTTTTCGGCGTCCTATTTGATATTGAATTGGAAAATAATGCTTATAAAGAGCATTACTTCTGAAATTCGCGTATGATTTTTTCGATTTGTTCTTCTGTTATTCCAACGCCGTATTGTTGTTCTTTTCCTTCCGAATCCTTTATTTGCCGTTTTTCGGCATCTTGTACAGCGGGACTGAATTCTGACTTCTGGCTGCTGACTACTGGATTCTGTTGTACCACTGCGTTGCCTGCTTTCAATCGAATTCTTTCGTCAATTTCATCAACCCATGACCTGCCGGTTGGAGCAATGTGATGAATGGTAGCCGCAGGCAGTTCTGTTTTACTCGGTGTCGCCGTTGGTGTCATGAATTTTTCAGGCGGATTGATAGGTCTCGTTTCAAACGCAAGACGCTTGATATTGATTAAGTGTTTCGCAGAGACATTTTCCGAGATGATCGAGCCGCCGAATGTGCCGGGTCCTAATGTCATCGAAGGGAGCAATTCATTGGTATAGCCAACTGCGCCAAGTGCTGCCTGTGTATTCACAAGCACTCGAAATGCAGGTTTCTCCAAACCGAATTTCAGAATGACATCCGAATCCGCGCAATGGATTACCATCGTGTGGCCTATGCCGCCGAACTCAAGCATCTCGATGCATCGCTCGCACCCCTCACGGTAGCCGTTGACAGTGAACAAGGAAAGAACCGGGGACAGCTTTTCGCGTGAAAGAGGATATTCTCTTCCAACCGCAGGCAATTCCGCGATGAGGCACGTTGTGTCGTGGGGAACTTCAAAGCCAGCTTTCTGAGCAATGAAGACAGGCGGCTTGCCGACAATATCCGGATTGATTGCGCCGCGCGCATCGAACATGGTTCGACTCAAACGGTCTTTCTCTTCGGGCGAGCAGAAATACACTCCACGTTTTTTGAATTCGTCAATCGCCAGTTTCTTGATTGGCTCATCGACAATGACAGCAGATTCTGTTGAGCACAACACGCCCCAGTCGAACATTTTCCCTGAAACAATATCTGCCACCGCTTTTTTAACGTTTGCCGTGCGCTCGATGAACGCCGGAACGTTGCCGGAGCCGACGCCGTATGCCGGTCTACCGGAGCTGTACGCTGCGCGCACCATCGGATTTGACCCTGTCGCGAGAATAATGGCAACTTTTTTGTGTCGAATAAGCTCGTTTGTCCCTTCAATAGTCGGCGTTGCCATGCATCCGATTAATCCTTTGGGAGCGCCTGCCGACTCAGCCGCCTGGGCAACGATGCGCGCGGCTTCTCCCGTGCTGTTGACAGCTTTAGGATGCGGGCTTGCGACAAAACCATTCCGTCCTTTGACCGAAATGATCGCCTTAAACATGACCGTTGATGTCGGATTCGTTGAAGGTATGAGCGCCGCAACGACGCCCATCGGCTCAGCGATTTCGATGATTCGCTTTTCCTTATCTTCATTGATGACGCCGACGGTTTTTAAATCTTTGATTGACTCCCACACGCGGCGGGTGGCAAACTCGTTTTTCTTTTTCTTATCTTCCGACTTGCCGAATCCCGTCTCCTCGTGAGCCATTTTGCCGAGTTTTTCAGCCGCGGCAAATCCTGCCTCGACCATAGCTTTTACTACTGCGTCAACTTGCTCTTGCGAAAATTTACGGAATGCGAGCTGTGCTTCTTTGGCTTTTGTAACGAGATCGCGGGCTTCTTGTATTGATTGAAGGTCTTTATCGAGGGACATGGTGTGTGAGTAATAAGTAAGGAATTAAACCAACTTTTTAAATTCTTTTATTGAAAGCCCTGCATCTTTCACAATGCCAGCCATCGTATAGGAGTTAACCGGATTTGCGCGAGGTATAGTAATAATGTGCACACCATCGGTCATTGTAATATGTTTTCCCCGTCGGGTAATCCAAAACCCGGCTTTTTCAAAGGCTTTGACAGCTCTTTGATGGTTTACGCCTGGAAGTCCCGGCATAAGTTATCCAACTTCGATATAACGAGAGCGGGTGCCTTTGCTCAACTGATCTACAGTTTCAAGGTAAGACTGTATGGCATCTTTGATATTCTCTAGAGCTTTCTTCTCAGTTTCACCTTGAGACCAACAACCAGGGAGACCCGGACACCAGATTGAATATCCCTCATCAGTTTTTTTTAAGTTCACTTTGTAGCGCATACGAATTTCTGCTCGATTAAAAAATAAAATGGGAATAATTATACCAAAGATGCAATTTCATTTCATCAGAATCAATTTTTTATCTGTTGTCCCCATTGCACCTTTTTTTGCCCTATAGATTATATAGTTTTTCAAGAAACCAATATAATCCTTGGAGGTGGTCAACGTGGTCGCGGGCGGTATTACCTGCGAAGCCCATAATGGCGAAGTGGTTCTGCCGTACCTCGCTGATTTGCTGCATCCCTAAGGGTCCCCACCGCAATACTGGAATTATTTTGATCTGTAGGAATTGCGCGATGTAATCCGTAGCCTCGGTTGTGCTGACGAACGTACCGGGGAAAATCTCGGAATGTGATATCAAAAATTTCTTCTTTGAATTCTTTTTCGATGCATCCCGTGCAAGGTTGATGAAAGCGTTAAGCCCCGTTGAATCAATTGTCCCGCCCTCAGCCAACACTGTTCGTTCTGGAATGTAACTCGCATGAATGCCGTCCAATAACAATACCGCATCAACCCTGTCGTAATTCGATTGGGAGCTTAGAATTTTCCGAATAGCCCCGTATCCTGCGCTAAAACCGCTCAGGGTTACATGCCGGATTTTAATTTTATGGGAAAGGTTTTGTTCAGTGCCTGTCACGATTGAATCTACAAGAGAACTAAGCTTCGTCGAGTCTTCAAAGGCATCGCCATAAACTTTTGAGCCGGAGCCAAGACTGACCATAACCGCAATAAGATTTCCTTTATGGTGCGTTGCCGCATAGTTCGAAACATAGCTTGCGCCGTGGAAGTGAATCAAAAGGTCAAACCTCTTTGCACGCCGACTTTTTTGCGGAATGAATACTTGAACAGGCTGGGAAAACAACCCGGCGATTTCAAATGCAGTGCCTTTGTAGTCTTGTTGAGGAATCCGCTCGTGTTTGCGGGCATACTCCACCATGGGCGAGGGGTATTGCGACAAGACTTTGATGCTGTCAGTTGGGGTGGCGGAAGCTGGAGGAGGGCAACAAAAAATACTCACTGATATGATGACGATATAAAGAAGCAATAATCGGTTGTATTTCATCCACTTCGCAAAAGAAAATAGAATTACGAAAATCTGATTTTTTGCTTTGACTCTGTAGAGCGATCCCGATATTATCGGGACGCTCTACGGTAATCTTTTCTAAAACAGCTTTTCTTGATCAGTAGATTTTTTCGAGAGGCCGAAATGTTTATACGCAAGCTGTGTCGCTTCTCGCCCTCGGGGAGTGCGTTGAAGAAATCCTTCCTGGATCAAATAAGGCTCATACACTTCCTCGATAGTTCCGGGTTCTTCACCGACGGCGACAGCCATCGTGCTCAACCCGACGGGTCCGCCATGGTATTTTTCCATAATAACGCTCAGAATGCGTTTATCCATTTCGTCAAGGCCATATTGGTCAACTTCGAGAGCTTTCAGAGAGTATTGAGCGACTTCGTGCGTAATGACTCCCTTATGTTCGGCAAGTTTTTGGTCTGCCTGAGCGAAATCGCGACAACGCCTCAGTAAGCGGTTTGCGATGCGGGGTGTTCCGCGCGAGCGTTTGGCAATTTCACTCGCGGCATCGTGAGTTGTTTCGATACCTAGAATCTTAGCGGAGCGTCCAACAATTTTTTGAAGCAACTCGCTATCATAATAATCGAGCCTGTTGGTAATGCCGAATCGGGAACGCAGGGGAGAGCTGAGCAAGCCGGCGCGCGTTGTCGCACCGACAAGCGTAAACGGCTCAAGGTTGAGAGAAATCGTTTTTGCACCCGGTCCGCTATCTATAATAATATCAACACGAAATTCCTCCATTGCCGAGTAGAGATATTCTTCTATTTTGACAGGCACCCGGTGGATTTCGTCAATGAAAAGAACCTCGCCATGCTCCAGTGATGTCAAAATGCCGGCAAGGTCGCCGGGTTTTTCCAACGCAGGACCTGATGTAACCTTAATACCTACATCCATTTCGTTTGCAATAATGAAGGCGAGAGTTGTTTTGCCGAGTCCCGGAGGACCTGTAAGAAGGACATGGTCGAGCGATTCGCCTCTCTGCCTGGCGGCGGCGATAAACACTTTGAGATTTTCAACAATGTTCTGCTGACCGACAAACTCTTGGAGTTTA
>JACQBK010000104.1 GCA_016194505.1 Ignavibacteriales bacterium
AGTCGTACTCATCGCGATTGCCAGAAAACTCCTTGTTCTTTGTTTTGCTATCTGTAAGTCTCAAACTCCTTACCAGCCAGATTACGTGCTGGCATAAGAATTATTTTTTCCCTTTACTACTTGACTTTCAATACAGTATCTGTATTCCGCCTACTGATTTTTCAACTCCACATCTAACAGCTTTCCATCTTTCAACTGCACGATACGGGCTGGATATTTACGGACGAGTTCATAATTGTGCGTTGCCATCAGGATTGCGGTCCCCCGCATATTGATCTTCCGCAATAATTCCATGATCTCGGAAGAAGAATTGGGGTCGAGATTTCCTGTCGGTTCGTCCGCAAGGAGCAGGGAAGGAGCGTTGACGATTGCGCGTGCAATGACGACGCGCTGTTGTTCCCCGCCGGAAAGCTCTTGCGGCATTTGGTTCCGCTTGTGGCTTAACCCGACATCGGCAAGAGCATGAAGAACAAGTTTTTTAGTTTCACTGCGGCGAGCGTTCGTTACATAGAGAGCGAATGCGACATTTTCATACACATCTCTGTCGTCAAGGAGCTTAAAATCCTGAAACACGACGCCTAACTTCCGGCGCAGGTGGGGAATATCCCGGTTTTCTGTACTTTCAGAATCGTATTCAGCCATAGCAACGTGTCCCGAATCGGGTTTCAAATCCATATAGAGCAACCGAAGCAGTGAACTTTTTCCCGCCCCTGTTTGTCCGACGAGATAGACGAACTCCCCGTTATTCATCGTAAAGTTCAAATGATTCAGCACTAACTGCCCGTCGAATGAAACTGATATGTCTTTTAACTTAATCATTTGGTTTTGCGGCATGGGAACAAAATTTGACCGCCAGTTTAATGGCTTCCACCATGCTTGAGATGTTTGCTTTCCCTTTGCCTGCTATATCGTATGCTGTGCCGTGGTCCGGCGAAGTGCGAATGATATTGAGTCCCGCCGAAAAATTAACACCCTTGCCGAATGAGCTCATTTTTAACGGAATCAATCCCTGATCGTGATACATTGCCACGATGGCATCATAGGCTTTATACGCTCGGGTTCCAAAAAAAGCATCGGCAGAAAAAGGTCCGTCAACAGCCAAGCCTAATTTTTTCAATTCGTTAAGCGCCGGGGTGATAATCTCTTGCTCTTCTTTTCCTATCAGTCCCTGCTCGCCTGCGTGGGGATTGAGCGCCAATACAGCGATGCGCGGCGTTTTTATCTGATAATTATATCGTAAGGCATCATGAACGATCGAAACTTTTTCGATAATCTTTTCTTTGGTGATATTATCCGCCGCGTTGCGGAGCGCCGTGTGGATTGTAACCAGTCCGACCCGCATTTGATCGGAGACCAGCATCATTGCAACACGCTGGGAACGGCTCAACAATGCAATCATTTCCGTTTGTCCGGGGAAATTATAGCCTGCGAGGTTCAACGCTTCTTTTGAAACTGGAGCCGTAACCATTGCGTTAGCTCGACCGGCTTTGCAAAGTTCAACTGCTCGTTCAATTGCTATCCCCGCGTTTTTACCGGATGCCCTTGTCACCTTTCCATATTGCACATCAGCCCAAATGCCATCTCCCACGTCAATCACGGGGATGCTCGTTTTCTTCCAGGGAAAAACAACCTTTTCCAAGCTTAACTTTATCTTGAAAAACTTTTGAACGTGCTCAAAAACGCTTAAAGGACCGACAAGAAGAGGGATACAAATTCTTTTGATCCCGGGATGCGCAGCAGCTTTTAAAGCAATTTCTGGACCAATGCCGTTAAAGTCGCCGATAGTGATTGCAATTGTTGGTTTCACAGGTTTTCAGCTTGGCTCAAGATAAAGTTCCCTGTTTTCGTTGGGTCAATGAAGACGAATCTTCGCTTAATAGTTTCGTAAATCCATATTTCGGTCGGCGAGCCTCCCGGTTGCAAGATGCGGTCGCTTCTTGTCGGCGCTCCGTAGAGGATGTAGATGCGTCCCCGGTCCGTTTTATAGCCATCGCCGTCACGCGAAGTAGAAAACTTTCTGAGGCTTTCATCTACTCGTACGTAGTACTCCGTCATCATTTCATTATAGGCTGTTGTCGTGTCTCGGTCCCGTTTTCTCCAAAACTGATAAAACGCTTCCGCGCGGTGAACAGCGGAGCCGGACTGTAATTCTTGAAGTTCAGCTTCGCTGGCAATATGCCGCAAAGCATCAATGGCAAGCTCTGGATTTACAAGGGAGAAGGGTCGTGAGGGCCATTCTACTCTAAATGAATAATTTTTCTTTTGTTTCAAGTTGCCTTGTGAATATTCGATTTCTATTTTGAACAATCCGGATTCAAATTGTTCGGGAGCAACTGGTAGATATAAAATTTTCCAGGGTAACGGGGAAGGCTCAAGTGTGTAACTCAACCCTTGCTCTCGCGTTATTAATTTTAACAATCCATCTTTCAGTGTATACTCGCTGCCGGAAAAATTTTGCTTGCGTAGTCCCAACTCCTCCACGTTACCCTCGATTTTCCATTGAACTGATAAAGGGATAGTTGAATTGGGAAGGTATAGTTGAATGAGAAGTCCGCCTCTGCTTCCGAATAAAATGTCTCCGCCTCTGTTCAACAGGATGAATTCATTAGTACTGTGGGTTTTGTTAAAAGCCCGAACAAACATTGGGTGTGTAACTTCCAATGGTTGTAGTTGCGGTTTCACCGCGGTTATCTTTCGCTCCTTGTCAATGAACGAACGCCCTGACTCTCGGTCATCAAGGCTGAACACTACTTGATATAAACCGCCGGGCACCGAGAAAGAAATTCCGCCTTGTAAATCGTTGGGACGGTCGGTTTCTTTTGTAGGACTTGTGTGGGTCAATCCTATTTGGCGAATCTCCCTCGCCACAGAAACTTTCTGGTCGTTAAGCAATTCAACCATCAGCTCGCCTCTGGCAATGTATTCCGTTCGGTTCGGTTCGCCTTCGTTGCGGACGAAAATAAAAAATCGCTCCGAGATCCGATAATGGATATTGACCGTCGTTGTTGAGCTATCCGGTCCCGGTAAGACAACGGTTTCGTACGATACGAACGGATTTTGCGCGTGTATATCCGGACGCAGCATCCCTCGTTGTGCGAATGCGATGTTGATGCCGCACACCACAAAGAGCGCAAAGAGTTTAAGTGAGCGCAAGGTCATGAAGTATCGTTGTGTTCTGTTTCCCGATAATTTTTCCCGGGTTAAGTATATTCTGTGGGTCAAATGCCTGTTTGACTTTTCGAAAGAGCTTGTAAATTCTCTCACCGTAGAGGCGCTCGAGGAACGGTGTTCGCACATATCCATCGCCATGTTCTCCTGATAAAGTTCCACCTAACGAAATAGCTAAATCGTTTATTTCAGTTGCCACTAAATCAATTTTCCTGTAGTGCTCCAATGTATTGAGGTCAATAAACGTTGCGCAGTGAATATTGCCTGAGCCTGCGTGCCCGTATGCGGAAAACTCAATACCGTGCGTGGTGAGAATTTCTTTCAAGCCTTTCATATACGCCGGCAAATTGATAACCGGCACAGTAATATCCTCTATGAATGACGTCTTTCCGAAAAGTTTCTCGTAATTTATTTGGCGACTTACCGTTTCCCGTAAATCCCACAACTGTTGCCTCTCTTCTTGGGTTTTCAGCGGAAGAATTGCTATCGGCTTACTGCTTGATAATGTTGCCTTAAGCTGATGGTATAATTTCTCTCCCTCTCGAGGTTCGTCAATTTCAAACTCAAAGTAGAGCATGCTTTTTGCATTATATTCAAGCGATGCATCTGCAAGCGGATTTAAGCCCTTCCCGAACTTCATATACGTATGATCCAAAAGCTCAATGGCACTTGGATTTATTTCCAATGCTTTTACCGTTGCCTCAACGGTTGACTTGTAATCCGCAAAATAGGCAACAGCCCCGAAAATATGCTTGGGAGGTGATGCAAGCTTCAGTGTCGCTTCAACTATGACTGCAAGCGTTCCTTCCGAACCGACGATGAGCTTGCGGGCATCGAGCTGCACAGGCTGTACGGCATCGTATAAATTATAGCCGGAAGAATTTTTTTTCACCTTTGGAAATCCCTGAAGAATTTCTGCGCGCTTTTCGAAGAGAATGTTTTGCAGCGTTGTGTAAATTTCTTGATATGTCCGATTCGGTGATGCACCGCCGCGCGCATCAATTGTTACCATCTCTCCGTTTGCGAGAACTACCTTCAAGCTTTCAACATGGTCTTTTGTTGCACCGTATTTGACCCCGTGTGAGCCTGCCGCGTTTGTAGCAATCATTCCCCCTACCGTGCACAGACTGCCGCTCGCAGGATCAACAGGGAAGAACTTTCCCTTTGGGCGGAGCAGATCATTGAGTTGCGCAAGGATGATACCGGGTTGTATGGTAGCCGTGTTATCATTGCTGTCCAGCAGCTTGTTCATATGGGGCATAAAATCTACGATAATCCCCAAACCAATTGCCTGGCCTGCAAGTCCTGTGCCAGCGCCTCGTGGAATCAGCGCAATATCATTCTCGTGGCAAAACCAGACTACCTGCTGAATATCCTCACTGTGTTGAGGATGCACAACAGCTATGGGCTGAATTTTGTACCAGCAGGCTGAGGTGCTGTATCGTTCCAACGTCTCGCCATCAAAAAAGCATTCTCCTTGAATTAAGGAGGGTAGGTTACGCTCAATTGTAGGGTAAGATGGAGACATTGATTAGTATTCTCTACACTCTCATTTTGTAAGCAAAAGTAAGAAGAAAAGAAGTGAAGGGCAATAAAAGGCGACCCTTTTCTTGGCTGTCACGGTCCACACCGTGACAGCAACGTGGAAAAGGTCACGGAATGGTCCGTGACCTCCAAAGTGTACCTCCACTTGAACCGTTACTTCCAAGCTTTCAAAAATTCAGTGAGAAGCCTCACGCCGACGCCGGAGCCGCCCTTTGGTGTATAGTCTCCATTTTCTTCTAAGATCGCTGTGCCGGCAATATCGAGATGCACCCATTTGTAATTGCCGATGAATTTTTTCAGAAACCATCCAGCCGTTATCGCTCCAGCCCACCGCCCGCCGACATTCTTTACATCCGCAACATCGCTCTTGATCAATTTTTCATATTCATCATAAAGTGGCAGGGGCCAAACGCGCTCATAGGTTTTTTCTCCGGCAGTTTGTAGTTTCTCCATGAGTTTTTCATCATTGCCCATCATCCCCGTAGCGTAATGGCCTAACGCAACAACGCATGCTCCGGTTAATGTTGCCAGATCAATCACAGCCGCAGGCTTAAATTTTTCCGCATACCCAAGCGCATCTGCAAGGATAAGCCGTCCTTCAGCATCGGTATTATCCACCTCGGATGTTTTGCCATTATAGTGGCGCAGAATATCTCCCGGTTTTACCGAGCTGCCGCTTGGCATGTTTTCCACTGCGGGTATCAATCCAACAACATGAACCGGCAGTTTCAATCGCGAAACAGCTTCGAATGTTCCCAACACTGCCGCCGCACCGGACATATCCATTTTCATTTCAGCCATTCCTGACGCAGGCTTGATGGAAATTCCGCCTGTATCAAATGTAACCCCTTTGCCAACCAGCACAACGGTATTCTTGGAAGGCTTGCCGTACTCGAGAATGATAAATCGCGGCTTGCGGATGCTCCCCTCGCATACGCCGATGATTCCTCCCATGCCGAGTTCTTTGATTTCAACGTCATCCAATATGGTGGCTTTATAATTACATCGCTCCGCAGATTGGCGTGCGGCATCTGCCAACGACTCGGGATAAATTTCATTTCCCGGTGCGTTGGCGAGGTCACGAGCAAAGTATGTTGCCTCGGCGATGACTTGAGTTTGCGGAATTGCCGTCTTTGCCGTTTGCGCTACGGTATTCTGCTCGGAACACAAAACAATTTCTTCAACGGCAATTTTTTCATCCTGCTTTTTTGTGATATACTTATCGAATTTATAAAGAGAAAGGTAAGCGCCTTCCCCGAACGCTGCGATGGCATCTGCCGCTTGCTTTTCAATGGAGGGGAGAGACAAAGCAATTTTTTTTGCCTTGAGAGCTTTGCCTCGCTTGGCTGCTGTGGCGGCTGCGCGGCGGTATTTCTCAGGGGTCAGATTTTTCTTCTCTCCCAAGCCTACCAATAATATTCGTCGCGCGGAAACACCCTTTTGAGCATAGAGGAGAGAGGTTTCGCCCTCTTTTCCTTTGAAGTCGCCGGTCTCAGCGGCGGAAATTCTCGTGCCGAGTTTTTGAGCAAGATGTTTTGTTTCTTGCTGAAAGAGCTTCGCATCTTGATGAATAAATGTCGCGATGAAATCCGCATCAATTTGCTTTATGGATGTTTTTTCGAAAGAAAGTTTCATAAAAATTCCAGTAAATAAAGTTCCGTTAAATGATGTAGTGTTTTGATCGTTCTAACACTTGTTGGATAACGTCGCTCAATGTACCCTGTTGCACGCGAGCGCCTGCCGCATTTTTGTGACCATTGCCGCCGAATTCTTGCGCGAGCTTATGGACGGGAATATCGCCCTTTGAGCGAAGACTAATCTTGACGCCGTCGGCAAGTTCGGTAACGAGAAGCCCGATTTGCACGCCGCGAATACCCATCGTGTGCGTGATGAAGTTATCTGTGTCCTCTTCGGATGTCTTTGTTTCCTTAAACATCTCCCAGGTAACTGTCATGCAAGCGACTTTTCCGTCGTGTACAACCTCAAGAGTGGAAAGCGCTTTGCCCAGCAAGTGAACACGGTTTGAGCTGCTTTGTTCATATACTTGTTGATAGATTTCAACGGGGTCGGCGCCGGCTTCAAGAAGATGAGCTATAATCTTGTGCAACTCCGAATTGGTTTTAGGAAACCGAAACGAGCCTGTATCGGTCATGATTGCGGCATAGAGCGGTACAGCGATTTCCTTATCTATCGCTTTCTCATCAAGAAAGCGAAACAAGCGATAGAGAATTTCTCCTGTCGCCGCCGAAGCTTCATCAATAATGTAAGGGTTGGCGAACTCCGCTTTATCCAAGTGATGATCAATGCAAATTTTTGTGGCGCTGCTTTGAAGGACGAATGGTTTCAGACTTTCCAGTCTATCGGGACTATTCGTATCAAGAACAACAATCGCATCGGCGTTAAGGATGAACGCCGCATCGCGCTCAGGATTGAATTGGATAATCTTTTGCTCCGAGTCAAGGAACTCGCAGTTCCATGGCGTACTGCTGTGATTAAGAATATGAACGTCTTTCCCCTTGCGCTGGAGGTATCGCGCTAACGCCAATTCGCTTCCAAGCCCATCCGCATCGGGATTTACGTGCGTTGTCAGGACGAACCGCTGCGAGCGTGCGATGATATTTTTACAAGTCTCAAATTCAGTCATAAAAGCATCTTGCCACAAAGACACAAAGGCGCGAAGAAAAACTTTAAAAATTTTCTTTGCCACGAAATCGCAAAGACACCAAAGGGAAACAAAAAACTATTGGAAAAGAGCTTTTTAAAAAAAACTTTGTGTCTTGGTGCATTAGTGGCCAAATATTTTCAGAGAATGATTCTTTTTATACCATCTTTA
>JACQBK010000110.1 GCA_016194505.1 Ignavibacteriales bacterium
AGACCCGCTTGCTGAGGAGATTCTCAAAGGGACATTTGTCAACGGCAGTAAGGTGAAAGTGAAATTCAGCAAGAAAGCCGAGGAGTTGAAGTTCACTGACTCAACAAAAGATAAGGGCGGCGATGAGCTGAAAGAGCAAGACGAGGAAGTTGCTGACGCCACATAACGCTTTTCATACTCACTCTCAATGAAGTGAAAACTCCCCCGCTCTATGCGGGGGTTTTTTATTCGTGTCATTGCGATCCCGACTGTAGTCGGGAGAAGCAATCCCATTTTTTCTAAATGAGGGGATTGCTTCGTCGCACGCCCCGCTTTGCGGGATAAACTTCAGCGGGAGTCCAGAAAATTACAATATACCTTTACAAATCTTCACAGTAGGGGCGACGTAACGTCGCCCCTACAAAGATTTTCAAATTTCTCGTGCATCTGTGTAGGGGAGGCATGCCTCACCTCTACAAAACTTTAATCTCTGAACAAACAATACCAGAAACTCCATCACCGTGCAAAAGACGACAACTCATTCCATCCATTACATCCTTTTCTACAAACCGTACGGCGTTCTTTCACAGTTCACGGATGCGGAAGGAAGGCCGACGCTTAAAGACTTCGGGCCCGTCCCTGCCGATGTCTATGCCGCTGGCAGACTTGATGCCGGCAGCGAAGGCTTGCTTCTCCTGACAAACAATACTGCGCTCAACCATCGTTTAACAGAGCCACGCTACGAGCATCCGCGAACATATCTTGCGCAGATCGAAAAAATTCCATCCGAGCCATCGCTCCAAAAACTCCGTGACGGCATCGTCATTGAAGGAAAGAAAACCAGACCAGCGGTAGTTACTTTACTTAACGATGAGCCTCATTTTCCTCCGCGCCCAGTTCCCATTCGCTTTCGCAAAAGCGTGCCAACCGCTTGGATAGAAATTACTCTGAGTGAAGGTCGCAATCATCAAGTCCGAAAAATGACCGCCGCAATCGGCCACCCGACGTTGAGACTTGTAAGAAGCAAGATTGGATTCTTGACGCTGGAAGGATTAAAGCCGGGTAAGCATAGGCTTTTGCAGCCTGAAGAAATAAAGATGCTCATGGAGAGTAAAAAAGTAAGGAATTTCGTTGCATAGATACTATTTTATGAGAAGAATCTTCCGAAGTTGCAACCCTTTTATTCCATTGAGCGCACAGACGTAAAATCCGCTTCCTAGAGAATTATTATGATCATCTTTTCCATCCCAGGATATGACGTGTTGCCCTGCATCCTTTTCGCCTTTGAACAACAGACGAACTCGCTGTCCAAGCAAGTTATAAATTGAGAGAACGATCCATTCACGAGATGGAAGACCAAAACGAATCGCTGTTTCAGGATTAAAGGGGTTGGGATAGTTCTGATAAAGGACAATTTCTGATGGCAGAGCGGAACCGATTTCTTTCCCGTCATCGGCACTTGTCACAACATTGCCAAGCGGTCCGCCAAAAGCTCCCATATCGTTACGACTGCCGTCTCCATCGTTGTACTGTGGGTCAGGATCGCCAGCGTTTCTGCATGGTGACCCAGCTTGAAGCGAGTAGTTGCCACTTGTCGTATCAATAAACAATGGATTGACTGCAATGTTTGTTGATGCCGGGAAAAATTGAGGCGCAAAGCTGCCGGCGCCATTGCCCCACGCATCGTTGTAACCAATGCTTGCCGTTGAAAATGTATCTCCTCCGATACCGAGCTGCGAGTTCCGAACAAAAATGTTGTTTTTCACAATCACACTGGAGGAGTCAATCACTAGAATGCCATTTTGCCCGTTCCCTGAAAGAACATTGTTAACGATCGTAAGAGTGGAGTGAGAACTATGAATGCCGTTGTGCGGCTGATTGATGACAATGTTGTTCGTAATCTTTAAAAAAGCATTGCGGCAATGGATACCCGCCGTGTTTGTATCCTTTACAGTGAAGCCGCTGATCTGCGCCCCCAATACATCAAAGGCAAAAACGTTTCCCTTGATTATGGTGTTTGCAGGGCTTGCACCCAGAAGAAAGACGCTATCCTTCAGTGTCACCTCTTCTTTATATTCCCCGCTCGCAACGCGAACTACGCCAATTCCAGCAACGCTATTGACTCCCTCTTGGATTGTCGGGAAAGGGTCCCCTTTAGTCCCAAGCCCTGCTTGCTGTTTTTTCCCGTCTACGTACACAGCGGGAACCCAGCGAGTATCGTTCGGCAATTTCTCCAGATTGATTATGACGGGTGTGGAGGTAACAAGCTGAATTGATTTCTTCAATCTGATCGTCGTATCGTTTGTGCTTAGTATCCATACATCGCGATTATTGTTGTAATCGAACATAATGTCAAAATTTGCTTTGCCCACGGCATCAGTCATTCCTTGCCAAACTGTCACACCGTTTTTCTTGACCGTGAGGGATACACCAACAAGCGGTGTCGCGTTAGTTCCTTGTTGGAGCACAACTTCGAAGGTTCTCGTTAGCTTCGAATCGCTGGAAAAAAGCGGGCTTGTGTCCGTCACTTTTACGCTGCCCGTCATCCGTAGGTTGCAATTCTCAAAGACTTCGCAGCCGTCCGTCATTGTTGCGTTGTTCATAATGAGTGTGCCGGAATAATTACGCGGGTCGAATTCGTTTACCTCAGAGTTCGTTACTGTTGTATTCTTTGTTCCGACGGGCCAGAGCCAGACACCTTTGCAGTTCTCGATCGTCGTCTCACCGTTCGTAACGTGAATTCCCCACTGTCCCTGTATCACAGTATTTGTTATATGAATTGCTTTGTATGCGAAATCAGTCCGCGTGCGGGTAAGAAGATTCGAGAATAGCACATTCTCGTTTGCAAAGTTCACGACAAGTTTGTTGAGAGTGGAGTTTGTTACAGTAAGTGCATTGATATTGGACGGGACAAAGAGATTCCATCCCATCTCAAAACCTCCGGAATATCCCGGGTTATCCTTGACTTCCGTTTTGTTTAGCACAATATTATACGTTGATGTGCTGGAGATATTTTCCTTCACCGACCAGTGCTCAAAGGTCCCCGGCTTCAAGCTGTCGATGGTCCCAGAGAACGAGGCTGGCAAGAATAAGCCCATTGCGCCAACCGTGGAGTTCTCAATCAGGACGTTTGTTTGTTCTTCTGCTTGTATTAACCCGAAGCGATCTTGAAAGATGGTGGAGTTTCTAATTGTTCCTTGTGCATTGCCCGTGAACGCAATAAGGTTAATCAGGAAGCAATTTGTCATCAGCAGTCTCGATTTGTCGGCGAACGTTGAGTGTATAAATTGCCGGAATATGGACGTGTCCGCCCGAACGATAGCAGAGTCATTGGCGAATATCTCCTCGCGCGGGTAATGGTTGATCTCGATAATTGACTGGCGGATCACAAGCTGTGCATTGCCTCTCAGATAGATGTTGCCATTGATGTGCAGCTTGGTGTTTTCAACAACCTTTATTTCACCTCCATTCAGCACCAAATCACCTGAAATGGTTTCTTCTTTCCGGATATCCGGTTGGGGAAACGAAGGTGCCTGAGCCAAAGCCGGAGTCGTGAAGAAAAAGAAAAGTAAGGCAATTTTTTGGCGATGGAACACAAGAAATTTGGCTGTTGGAACTATACTCTTCTTGAAGACCTTTTCCACCTGCCGAAAGATTTCAAACGCCTTGATCTGCATAATTTCTCCTTCCTTATGAGTATTATGCTGTTGCCATTCCCAGAAAATAATCTTGTATGATGCTTAACTTCTTACAATTTCTCTAAAATATAATCGGTAATCATCTCGAACAAATTGGTTGAGGTATTTCCACCTCGAATGCCATGATTCTTGTTCGCATAGAACATCGTCTGAAAGTGCTTATCGGCTTTCTGCAACGCATCAATAAATTGGACACTGTTTTGCCAGTGGACGTTATCGTCAGTCGTGCCATGGACAACCAACAAATTTCCTTTTAGCTTCGCGGCATGAGTAATGGATGCGCTCTCTTTGTAGCCTTCCTCGTTATCCTGCGGGCGCAGCATATAACGTTCCGTGTAAATTGAATCATAAAATTTCCAGCTTGTAACGGGGGCAACAGCCACCGCTGTTTTAAAATAATCCGCTCCTTGAAGAATCGTCAGAGAAGCCATATACCCTCCATAGCTCCAGCCCCAAATGCCGATGCGGGTTTTATCTACATAGGATTGCGCGCCGAGATATTTCGCCGCCTCGATCTGGTCATTGACCTCCCATTTTCCCAAATTTTTGTAGGTGATGCTTTTGAACGCCTTCCCTCGCTGTCCTGTCCCTCTCCCGTCAACGCTTACGACAACGTATCCTTTTTGCGCCAACAGTTGGTGCCACAAATACCGTGTTCCGCCCCAACTGTTGCTGACCGTCTGCGAGCCGGGTCCACCGTACACATAGATCAACACCGGATACTTTTTTTGTAGATTAAAATCAACAGGTTTGATCATCGAGCCATTAAGATCAATACCATCGGTCGTTTTAAATTTGAAAAACTCCCGCATCCCCATTTTGTACTCTTTCAAGGCGTTAACGTTGTTCTCTTCAATCATCCTTACCTGTTTGCCCCCGGTCGTGTACAGGGCAATTTTCGGAGGAGTGTTTACGTTTGAATAGGTTGCAATAAAGTTCTTGTTGTCCGGCGCAAGGTTGGCGCCGTAGGTGTAATCACCGGGGGTAATTCTCTTCATGTCCTTGCCATCAAATCGTATGGAATAGAAATGCCGTTCCAGAGGCGTCTTTTCATACGCCGTAAAATAGATGAGCTTGTTTTTCTCGTCAACGCGCGTAATGCCATCAACATCCCAAGCACCTTTCGTAAGTTGCCGAACAAGCTTGCCGTTGACATCATAGAGATAGAGATGACGAAAGCCGTCCTTTTCCGAAGACCATAAGAATTGTTCTGAGCCTTTGAGAAACTTGAAATCATCCTGAACTTCAATCCACGTTTTTTCTTCATCGGTAAACATAACGTTAGTTTTTCCAGTCGTAATATCTCCCATCAACAACTCAATCTTATTCTGAGCGCGATTGAGTCGTTGCATGGCAAGCATATTCGGCTTATTCGTCCAATGAATGCGTGCGATATAGATGTCATCGTTTGTGCCGAGGTCCATCCAAACTGTCTTTTTCGTTTCGACGTTAAGCACTCCGATTTTTACCGTCGAATTTGGGTCTCCTGCTTTCGGATATCGCATCGTCGTTACATCTGCGCGCATCGTCATAAAATCCATTAAATGAAATTCCGGAACGCGGTTTTCATCCAATTGCCAGTAGGCGATCATTTTTCCGTCGGGAGACCATTGCCAACCGTCTGAAATGCCCAACTCCTCTTCATACACCCAATCAAATCTACCATTGATAATATGTTCCATGCCGTCGCTCGTCAGTTGAGTTTCTTGACCCGTGGAAAGATCAAGGATGTAAATGTTGTTGGAGCGGACGAAGCCTAACTTCTTTCCATCCGGGGAAAATTTTTGATTGTATTGCGGAACATCCGTGTTCGTCAAGCGGCGAAAAGCTTTTGTGGAAAGCTCATACAAAAATAGGTTACCTGCAGGCGTCAGCCGCGAGAGATATTGCCGCTCTGGCGGAGCTGAGACAAAAAGGATTTGCCGCTCATCCGGCGACCATTGGTACGTTGTAAAGCGAAACGGCGGGTCCCCAGCATTGAGAACAAGCGACTTCGCGTCCACAATCATTTCTCGTTTTCCATCGGCAACATTGTAGGTCCAAATATTTGTTACACGAGTTGCGGCATCGGATTCTTGGTAGGAAAACTTCTTCCCTCCTTCGATCCATTTAACTCCCGAAAGAGTTTTCCCTGCAAATTCATTTGAACCATAAAGCTGTTTGACTGAGAAAACTTTGGACTCTTGAGACAACGCTTGTTGAATGAATAGCGGAATGAGTATGCAAACGACAATAAGCGAAACGAGGCGTTTCATTGTTAGTTCTCCTTCTGAGGATAAGAATTGTAAACAAGGGCTTAACGTGTGCGGCAAAAAGTAGGGAAAAGGTAATTAAAATACAATTAAGATAAGGACAAGCAGGTCCTAAAATAAAATACCCCGACGCGCACCGTAAGGCGTCGGGGCCAGGGAGGTTGTTACGAAGCCCGGGTTAAAGAGGTGAGACACCTACCGGGCTGATGGTAGTATAAACAACAAAAATTAAAAACGCAAGTAAAAAATTAAAAAAAATGCCCCGACGCGCACCGTAAGCGCCGGGGCCAGGGAGGTTATTACGAACCCACATTTGAGGTGAGACTTTAGCGGGTTCACTTATTAAACATTATCAAAATACTATTTGTTCCCCGTAGTTTTACTAAATATAAAAATCACTTGTAAGTGCTTGACTTTCCTTGCCTTGCTTCCGCCGCCTTGTCCCATTGTGGAACAATATTTTTCAAAAAATCTTCTTTTTTTACGACATTATCTTTCATATCTAAGCCAATAAAAGCCTGAGCCTTTGCCTTTGTTGAAATATCAGGCATTTGAAGGGGTTCTGTAAAGCCGTGCTTGGCAAGCACACGAACAAGCCCCGTTCGCGCTTCTTCCGCTTTTTGGATAGAAGAGCCAAGAACACGAGCGGCTTCCACAGGCGAGTGAAAACCAAGTCCATTGGAGGCTGCGACCCAATCCCAACGCCATTGGGCGTGACGGATAAGCTGCAAAATCGGCTTCATTTCTTGCTCTGTTGCCCCCTTTTCCCAGGCAAATTTCGCTTCAAGATGCGCTTTAGTAAGAGCATTCTCCGCTTCCATACGAAGTTCTAATATTTTATCCTGCCTATCATTGACATTTTTTGTCAATGTAGCTTCGCTCTCGCGATGGCAAACTTGGCAGGAACCTGCAATATCATTCAAAGGACTTTGGATTTTATGATTGGTAAATTTGACACCGCCTTCATTGCGGTAGGGCATGTGGCAATCGGCGCAAGAGACACCGCGCTCCGCGTGAATGCCGGTTTTATAGAGTTCATAATCCGGATGTTGCGCTTTGAGCATAGGCGCTTTGCTTAAAGCGTGCACCCAATCAACATGTTCTACATTATCGTAATATTTTTCCATATCATCAGCGGAAAAACCATTATCCCACGGAAACGTCAAATACTTCTCATCTTTACCTTTGAAATAATATTCCACATGGCATTGTGCGCAAACAAGCGAGCGCATTTCCTGATGAGTGGCATTTTTAATGTCCTTCCCTTGTCGTTGAAATGCCTCGACCAATGCGGGGCGCGTAATGCGTAAATTCATGGTAAGAGGATCATGACAATCCTGACAGCCAATATTGTTGACAATTTCCGGACCAAGGCTATCCCATTTCGATTTATAAAATTTTGCTATTCCCTTTTCGTACATGACGCGTGGAACGTCAGTGCTTTTGCATGTCCAGCATGTTGCCGGCTGCGGCACACCGGTTCTTAACGTCTTGCGGATATCTTCAACGGCATGGTAGTGACCGCGCGCTTGCGCATAATCACGAGAAAACGCATATCCCGCCCACAAGACGACAAGGTTAGGGTCTTCTTTTAAATAATCGCGCCACGATGAACCAGCATACTTACTGCGGAACGTCGTATCGGCTGTGCTTCGGTACGTTTCGAACTCACGCGGAAAATTCTCTCCCCATATCTCGTTGCGCGGTTCCCATGTCGCAATCGGCTTTACTAATTGAAAAGCCAAGCGAGCTTCTTGTCGCCGCTCCATAATCGAAGCGCCAAATAATCCGACAAGAAATACGACAACCACTGTTCCAATAAAAATGACCCACGCGAGCCATGGTTTTTCTTGAATAACATCAACAATGCGTCTCATACGTTACCTCTTTTTAATAAAAGATTGAGTCAAACCCGCCGAAGGTAAGACGGGAAAGGCTCATGCGCCAAACCGATGGGGCGCACTAGTGCGCCTTTGGCACAGATGTAAGCTCGTCAATCCACGGTGGAATAACAGAGGAAGGCAACGGAACACGCGCATACGGCACAGAAGCCAAACTGCCTACTCTACCGTGAGGCGTTTCCCGATGACACTCCCAGCACAGTTTACCTTCCCCATGTTTCTGATTTTCACCCGTAACATTGACGAGAGAAACCGTATTGATCAATTGCGAATGACAACGGATGCAGTTTTCTTGAATAACCGTAATCCCGGCATCTTTTACGTGAATAACTTGCGGCTCAAGCCGGAATGTGAACATAAATGAATGCCGCAACCCGTCATTCGCCTTAAACGCAAACTTGCGGAATATATTATCATGCGGAACATGGCAATCGTTACAGACTGTCACTCGACCATGGCTTCCGTGCTGCCACGTTGCATACTGCGGAGCCATAACATGGCAATTCATACAGGCTTCCGGCTGATCGGAAAGATACGAAGTGGCATTCGCGACACGCAGGATGAGAACACCCAAACCACAGAGAACGGCAAGGACAAATAATACCGGCAGTCTCCATTCTTGCGGTGGGATAATGAGGTGGATTATTTTTCGCAAAGGCTTCAGGAGGTTTTCCAATCGAGCAATTATTGTATCAGATAAGAATAACCGGAATTCGTAAAAACAAATTCCAGCTACACTATTGTTCCAAGGACTAACGTTACTTTATCACGGCGCCTTCCCCGTTAATTCTCACAATAGTTTGAGGCCCGGTAATACTCGACGGGTCAAATTTCTTGCCTTGCTCTTCGGCTTCGTGCTTTGCTTTTTCTATCAACTCCTCTTTCGAATATTTCTTTGTGAAGACTTTGCCCTCAGCGGTCGCCATTTTGCCTTTTTCTGTCACCGGAAAGACAATGACATCATCATCTACTTTAAACTGAATGACCTCGGATTCTTTTTCCCCTGCAATTTTAATCCAGCAACCCGCCTTCTCGCATACGTCAACAATTTTCCCTTCGACTAAAACCTTCTTGCCGTTAAATTTTTCGGGATGAGTAAGAATCTCAGAGATTTTGGTAGATCGCTTCAGGGTCAAACCTTTCCCGTATTTTTTCTCGCCACCGGCGAAAACAACGCTCAAGACAAAAAAGACCATTGACAGTAGTACAATGACGCGTATTTGCATTCTATCCCTCCAGATATGTACGGATTTTCAAATCACCTCAACCCTTTCCACGACTTTATAGTATGAAAAATCTACATGTTGTTCAAGATAAATGTATGTTCCAAAAATTGGAATTTTCTAAAACATGAGAATACAAGGAATAGTTGAAATAATTTTCTTAAAGCCTACCACGATTTAGGTGGAACATTAAAAGAAAATTTCGTTACTTAGTTGGAGCAATACCATCAACCAGTTTTTCTCTCAAGGAGCCTATTATGCCTAACAACCTAACTATCATTGACAACCGTACGGGAAAAAAGTACGAAGTCCCCATTGAACATGATACAATTAAGGCAATGGATTTACGCCAGATCAAAGTCAAAGATGACGATTTTGGCATGATGACGTATGACCCTGCCTTTATGAACACCGCTTCCGTCAAAAGCAAGATAACATTCATAGACGGTGATAAGGGAATTCTTCGTTATCGTGGTTACCCTATTGAGCAGCTTTCAGAAAATTGTACATCGTTTCTCGAAGTTGCTTACCTGTTGCTTCACGGAGAGCTTCCCAACCGAACCGACTTGGATGACTGGAGACAAAACATCAAGCTGCATACGTATGTTCACGAAAATATTAAAAAGTTGATGGAAGCGTTTCGCTATGACGCTCACCCGATGGGAATGTTCATTAGCACAATTTCCGCTCTCTCAACGTTTTACCCCGAAGCAAAAGACATACTAAACCCCGACGTGCAGCGCAAACAAATTTTCAGACTTATCGGTAAGGTTCCCACCATCGCCGCATTTGCATATCGCCACTCAAAAGGAATGCCATACATCTATCCGGAAAACGAATTGACGTATGCAGGCAATTTTTTGAACATGATGTTTAAAATTGGCGAAGCGAAATACAAAATTAATCCTATTCTCGAGCATGCCCTCACCGTTCTGTTTATTCTCCACGCCGACCACGAACAGAATTGCAGCACCAATACCATGCGCGGCATCGGTAGCTCGCACATTGACCCGTATTCCGCTTGTGCTGGTGCGGCGGCGGCTCTCTGGGGACCATTACACGGCGGCGCCAACGAGGCTGTTTTACATATGCTCGATGAGATCGGTTCCGCTGATAAAGTCCCGGCGGTCGTGAAAGACGTAAAAGAAGGAAAACGCAAGCTGATGGGATTTGGTCACCGTGTCTATAAAAATTATGACCCGCGCGCGCAAGTTATCAAAAAGCTCGCCTACGAAGTGTTTGAGGTTACGGGAAAAAATCCGAAACTTGATCTCGCTCTCGAGTTAGAAAGAATCGCTCTCGAAGACGATTATTTCGTCAAGCGAAAGCTCTATCCGAACGTTGATTTTTATTCCGGACTTATCTATCAAGCAATGGGCTTTCCGATGGATTTCTTCCCGGTGCTGTTTGCGATCCCGCGGACGGCGGGCTGGCTTGCTCAATGGCAAGAACATCTTTCTGACCCTGACCAAAAAATCGCTCGCCCGCGACAAATTTTTCTCGGTTATGGCGAGCGCAATTGGGTGCCCGTTGATAAGCGAAAATAATATTTCGATCTATGGCAAAGCGGCATAAAAGTTTAGTGCCTCTTGCTCGCGACCATCATGATGGGTTATTGCTTGCTCTCCGATTGCAACAAGGAAAGCAAGCACTACCCCGTCTGTGGTCTCACGATCCTGTTGAGCAAGCACACTATGTTGTAACATTTTACGAGGAACATCTTCGCCGCCATTTCGAAGCTGAGGAAAAAGGATTGTTTCCTTTAGCGGCGCAGCACGTTGCACAATCCAGACCGCTCGTAGAAGAACTTATCCAGCAACACCGAACGCTCGAGCACTATGTTGATCGCTTCCGAAAACCAGAGCCACAAACTCTTGAGCAAGAGTTGAAAGAGTTTGGGAGCATTTTGGAAGATCATATCAGGAAAGAAGACCGGGGATTGTTTCCGATGCTGGAAGAACACGCCCCCAACCATATACTGCTTGAAGTCGAAAAACAAGTAGGCAAATTTTATCCCACCGACACCAACGGGTAATCGTCGCAAGTAAAAACAGATGCCAACGAAGCCGAAAGAACGATTTTTTCTCATTCTTTCTACCTCTGGCGGCGCAGGACATATCCGCGCAGCGGAAGCATTGCACCACACGGCTCAACAATCGGGGCTTCCCATTCGAACCGAGCATTACGATTGCCTCGATTTTACCTCCAAAACGTTCAAAAAGATTTACTCGCAGTCCTACCTCGAAATGGTTAACCGCCTCCCTGAATTGTGGGGATACTTGTACGCTAAAACTGAAAAAAATCCGTATAAAAAAACCGGGCTTATCAAAATTTTCGACCACTTTAATTATCAGAAATATCTCGCTGTGTTGAAATCGCTCAATCCCGATGCGATTATTTGCACGCACTTTCTCCCCTACATCTCGGTCTCAAGCAGATTAAAAAAGCATGGCATCACAGCTCCCGTGTTTGCCGTTACAACAGATTTTGACGCTCACAAGCTTTGGATTGATCCGATTATTGAACATTATTTCGTGCATCACCAAGAATCGGCATGGCAGCTGAGCTCAAAAGGCGTTGCCGAGGACAACATTAGCGTGACCGGCATTCCTCTCCTTCCGCAGTTTAAAGAAATCACACCTCGTCCGAAGGCGCACCAAACTGTAGGGATCAATGAAAAAAACTTCACCATTCTTGTGCTTTCCGGCGGCTTTGGCATCGGTAAAGTTGACGAGATCGTTGAGCAGGTGGTGAAAACATTGGAGGCGTTTCCCGCCCAATCATTTACCGTTTTGATTGTATGCGGGAAGAATGAGAAAATTAAAGCCGCTCTGGAGCAGAAGCAGTTCCCAAAAAATATTCAGGCAAAAGTCTTTGGCTTCGTCAACAATATCCATGAGTTGATGGATGCCGCGGATGTGTTGGTTTCAAAATCCGGAGGGCTTACTTCATCGGAGGCGATGGCAAAACATCTTCCTATAATTATCATTGATCCGATTCCCGGTCAAGAATCCCGTAACGCGGACATCATTGTTGAGCAAGGTGCGGGCTGGAAGGCGATGGACTTGCCTAATCTTCAATACAAGCTTGCGCGCATTATTAACAATCCCGCACTTCTTGAACAGGCAAAGAAGGCGACAATTCATTTAGCCAAACCCACCGCGGCACAGGATATTCTTAGCAGCGTCCTTAGGATTGTTGACCATAAAAATGTACCTTGATGCGACGCACAAGAAACCACCACAAATTTTCATATAAGGAGAAGTATGAAAATTAAGCTCAACAATGTCGCCATCAATTATACCGAACGCGGTGTGCCGCAGGGTCTGCCGGTTGTGTTTATTCATGGCTTCCCGTTTAACCATACGATGTGGGAGCCGCAAATGAAGGCACTGCCCAATCATATCCGTGCAATTACGTACGACGTGCGCGGACACGGAGAAAGCGATGTTGCGGATGGACAATACACAATCGAATTTTACGTCGACGACCTTATTGCGTTGCTGGATCATCTCGTTATTGAACAAGCCGTCTTATGCGGACTTTCGATGGGTGGCTACATTGCGTTGAGAGCTATCGAGCGGCATCCCAATCGGGTCAAAGCTCTTGTTCTTTGCGATACGCGCGGCGAAGCGGATCCTAACGAAGGAAAAGTTAAACGCTCTGCCACCATCAAATCAGTAAAAACGGATGGCGTGTCGGTTTTCGCAGAAGGATTTGTGAAAGCCATCTTTGCCGAGCGAACATTTCAGAATAACCCCCAAGCTATAGAGACTATCAAAAACACCATTAAAGGAAACTCTCCCATCGGAATTTGTGGAACGTTATTAGCTCTTGCCTGCCGAACCGACACAACGGCATTTCTTCCACAAATAAACGTTCCGACCCTCATTCTTGTGGGCGAACAGGATAAACTCACTCCTCCTTCCGCGTCGCGCTCAATGCACGAAGCAATTCAAGGCTCCGAGCTTCAGATTATTTCTCACGCCGCTCATATGTCCAACGTGGAGAATCCTTCCGAATTCAACAAGCACATAATCGAATTTTTCAATAGACTGAAGTAAATGAGTGAACTAGAAAGACTTCAGCAAAAAGTTATCCGATGCCGACTGTGCCCGCGATTAGTGCGATGGAGAGAAAAGGTTGCACGAGAAAAAACAAAACGCTTTGCCGATTGGGACTATTGGGGGAAGCCAAACCCCAGCTTCGGTGATCCGCAAGCGCGACTTTTGCTTGTCGGACTTGCCCCTGCCGCTCACGGCGGCAACCGGACAGGGAGAATGTTCACCGGCGATAGAAGCGGCGACTGGCTTTACCGGGCATTGCATAAATTTGGATTTGCGAACCAACCGACTTCCATTTCACGCAATGACGGACTGAAGCTTTTCAATTGCTATATTACTGCAACATGCCGATGCGCTCCCCCGCAGAATAAACTCCTGCCGTCAGAAATTCGACATTGCAGACCTTTTTTGCTGAAGGAACTCGCCCTTTTAAAAAACATCAAAGTTGTTGTTGGGCTGGGCAAAGTAGGGTTTGATTCGGCAATAAATTCTTTTCAAGAGATTGGGTTAGCATCCTTCACGAAAAAACCGAAGTTCGCTCACGGTGCAGAATATCAACTCACAAACAACGTTACGCTGATAGCTTCGTTTCATCCGAGCCAACAAAATACCTTTACCGGAAAATTAACCGAGCCAATGTTCGATTCTATATTTCAG
>JACQBK010000111.1 GCA_016194505.1 Ignavibacteriales bacterium
ATTCCAATTCCTCGTCGTGGCAACAAGCTTAAGCTTCTTTTCAAAAAAATTGTTGGAAAGTTTCGTCTTTCCGTAGCCGGTCGGGCAGTAAAAATATACCTCTTTGCCAATTATCTTGAATTTCTCGGAGCTATTTTTTTGCTTATTGATTTCGACCATTGGCACTTCAACGGGCACATCGGACAAAAACGTAACATAGAGCTTTTCGGATTCTTGTTTCGTAAAAGGATTCCGAGCGATAACTTGTTGCAATTCTTTTGGCGTCCGTATCAAAACGGAAACTTCAAAACCGTAAACCTTTGTGATTTTCTTTTCAATTTTTTGTATCACACTTGACCTATTAGCTTCATTGCTTTGAAAAACAACATTGCCGCTTTGGATGTACGTCTGCACCTTTTTGAACCCTAAAGACTCATAGAGTTTTTTCAAGCCCTCCATAATAATCTTCTTCTGGCCGCTTACATTGATTCCGCGCAACATGGAGATGTAGGTGTTCATAAAGTTAAACTCGTATCGTAATGTTCAGGATTACCTATTGGCAAGTACACGATGAGTATAACGAATTTTCCGATGCCCTTCAAGAAAGGCGAGTCCCAAGTAACTATTCCCAAACGGGAATCGCAAAACAAAAAGCCAACGGCAGAAGCATCACCGTTGGCTTTTTTGGCATGATCTCTTGAGATATCTGAAAAATAGAAATAGTTGTCTTTGCGAGGAGCTTGCCCGCCGTGGCGGGCGAGCGACGAAGCCTGTCCGCCGACAGGCGGGCAATCTCCTAAATCAAAGGAAAAATGGGATTGTCCCGCTTTACGGGATCCCGTACAGCGGGACTTCTCCCGACTAAAGTCGGGATCGCGATGACGCGCACCTTTAATGTTTCATAAGCCTCTAATTTTTATTACGGACGAGGAACTTCATCAGAGCGAATCTGCACGGAAGGTTTTTCTACCTTCTCTGTTGAAGATACACCCGCCATGAGCATCCGTGCAACAATGATTGTGGCAATAAGAGCCACGAATAATTCTCCCAAATGGAGAAAATCTTTTATTGTTTGATTATGGATATGACGTCCACACTGCCCGCAAAAAGGGGATGCAACGGATGTGAGTGAAAAACAATGCGGGCAGGTTCTCATCACCCCTCGCGCCGTTTGAACCATTATTACTTTTTGTGAAAGCGCTATTGTCAAAACGCCTATAAACGGGGTGAGCAACAGGGAATAAAAAAATCCCAACAAAAACCCATGCCCCTTCCATTTGTTCCATAAACCGAGAATCGCTGAAGCCCCTACGTACGATGAGCCGAGAAAATACAAATCCATGACCCTTCCCTCCTACTTATGTATTCTTCTTCGCATCAACAAGCACACTTACCGCGTGTCATGTTGATTCAAGTATGGAGAATTATCTCGTAAAGGAATGTGATAGAGACCTCAGAAAATCGTGAATATGATCTACCTCACAGGATGCTCTAAAGATATGGTAATCACAAGGGAAGACGGAAACGCACCTTCAAACTTGGTTCAATCTCAGCCAAGCTGGGTAATGATCACGCCGGCAACCGTCAAAATACCCCCGATGACAAAATCGCCTGTAATAGAGTAATTGAGGAAAAAGTATGAGAGAATGGTCGCAATGATAGGTTGCCCGTTGGCAAAAACCGCTGCCTTGCTTGCTTCGATCCTGCCGAGGGCATGGTACCAGAGCACATACCCAAGGACTGATGTCCCAATACTAAGATACAGCACGCCTCCCCAATGAAGGATCGTCATGTTGGAAAAAGGAAATTGCACTGCCGAAAATATTCCTACGGGAAAATATAAAATTGCGCCGGATATCATCATGGCAGTAGTAGTTCGGAGCGCGCCGTACTTCACAATCATGGACTTCCCCATGATCGTGAAGAGCGCCCACGCCAGCACAGCAATCAAAACCATCAGATTGCCATACGCATAGCCGGAAGAAAAATCCACGCCCCTTTCAAAAATGACGATAGCAATGCCGACAAAGGCGAGAAAAATTCCGAACGATTTCTTTGGGGTAATTTTTTCTTTTAAAATAAAATGAGAGAGCATGAGCACCAGAACAGGAGTAAACGCATACAACAACGCCCCATTAGCCGCAGTCGTAAACTTCATTCCGTAAAGATAGAGGAACTGGTTGGTGAGTACGCCCAAAAATCCCAGCCAAGCCATAGAACCCCAATCTTTTCTTTCGATTTCCAAACGCCCATAGCGCATCGTATAAACAGCAAATAAGGCACACGAAGAAATAATAGACCTCATGAATAACAACGGTGCGGTATCAATATCCGTAACGACCGCTTTTGCAATGATGTGCGTTCCGCCGGCAATCAAAACCTGAATGGACATTAAAAAATATACGTTGGCTCTGTTCATTATGAGGAATTTCGCAATGAAAAATTGTAACTCAATATGATATTGAATTATAATATACGAGACCGTTTTCCCGAATCCAAAAGTTCGTTTGTTTTGTGAGAAGCATTCCGTATATTTTCAAACCACTTATCTTAAGACACAAAACCGATTTATGACATTCAAAGGACTTGAGCCCTGGCGTAAAAATCTTTACATCATTTGGGCGGCTCAATTTATAGCAATGATGGGGATGAGCCTTGTCGTTCCGTTCCTCCCCTTCTACATTCGTTCGCTTGGCGTTACCGATACTGCCGAAACAGCCCGGTGGAGCGGCTTGGTATTTGCGGGACCTTTCTTTCCCGCTTTTTTCCTCACCCCTGTCTGGGGCTATTTGGGCGATCGTTACGGAAGAAAATTGATGACCGTCCGGGCAATTTTTGGTCTCGCATTATCACAGATACTCATCGGATTTGCTCCTAACGTTGAGATGCTTTTTGTGTTTCGCATGATACAAGGAGCCATCAGTGGATTTCTTGCCTCGGCGTTAGCACTCGTTTCGGCAAACACTCCAAGAGAAAAATCCGGTTACGCGATTGGCTTACTGCAAACCGCAACTTCAAGCGGCAATGTTATCGGTCCGCTGGTCGGTGGATCCCTTGCCGACGCGTTTGGCTATCGCCCGATTTTCTTTATCGTTGGGGGTCTTTGCACGATAACAGGTATTATTGTAATGAAATTTATTAAAGAGACTGTGCGCCATTTGGATTACGAGCCGCCGCAACATTCGCTTCTCAGCAATTATAGCTATGCGCTTGGGTCGCGGCCCATACGTGCCGCTCTCGGCATTATTCTTTTATCACAAGTCGCTGTATTTCTCGCTCAACCTATTTTTGCTTTATTTGTGGATTCACTAATCTCCGACGAACGATACGTTGCAACGGCGGCGGGGGCAATATTTTCTGTTGCCGGATTGTTTACGGTCATCTCTGCCCCATGGTGGGGAAAACGCAACGATGCAAAAAATTATAAAAAGAATTTATCGTTGGCTTTATTTGGAGCAGGTATAGCCTATGCGCTTCAAGGGGCGGTCATCTCGGCTTATCAGCTCATTTTTATCCGCGCCATTTTGGGATTTTGCATCGGCGGGATGTTGCCCGTCCTTTATTCGTACGTGAACAAAAATACGTCCCTTGAGCGTCGCGGAGGGGTTATGGGCATCGCAGCGAGCATGAACATTTTAGCCAACCTACTTGGCGCGCCGCTGGGTGGATTGCTCGGCGCAAATCTTGGCTTCCGGACGGTGTTCTTTGTAACCGGCAGCGTGCTTGCTTCAACTGTGTTCATTGTAAAAAGATATTTTATTGATTTACGACTTGACTCGGCACCATTAGCAGAAGCCGAACATGAGCAGGATGAAACAACCGCAATTGAGGAAGCACTGTAAGGAGTGAAGCGCGCTTCTGACGCGCAGTAAATAATCGTTTGATTCATTCAATCATACAATTTCATGGCTAAGCTCGACAGATTATTCTTATTAGACGGTATGGCTTTAGCGTACAGAGCCTATTTCGCGTTCATACAGCGCCCGCTTATGAACTCGAAGGGCGAAAACACCAGCGCGATCTACGGCTTTGTTACATTCCTGAATAGGATTTTATCGCAGGAGTATCCCGATTACATCGCCGTCGTGTTCGATACCGCCGCACCGACATTTCGACATAAAGAATATAAAGAGTACAAGGCAACACGGCAGAAAATGCCGGAGGATATGATTCCCCAATTGGGAATCTTAAAAGAAGTTGTGCGCGCTTACAACATTCCCGTGATTGAGCTTGATGGATACGAAGCGGACGACATCATCGGTACGCTTGCCCGACGCGCGGAGAAAGAGAAAGCGTTGAGCTTCCTTGTTACCAGCGACAAAGATTTTATGCAGCTCGTTTCCGATAAAATTAAAATTTACCGTCCGGGTAAATTCGGCAACGACGTTGAGATTATCAGCTTTGATGAAGTACAGCAGAAATTCGGCGTAACACCGGATAAAGTAATAGATGTGCTTGGGCTTATCGGGGATTCATCTGATAATGTGCCGGGCGTGCCGGGTGTCGGGGAAAAGACAGCAATCCCCCTCATTCAACGGTACGGAAGCATCGAAGCGGTCTATAATAATTTGGACAAAATCCCTCAACAGGGATTACGCACAAAGCTTGAGACACACAAGGACAAGGCTTTTCTTTCGAAAAAGCTTGTGACTATTGATGTCAATGTTCCCCTGAGTATAGATTTTCATTCGCTCAAGGCGGAAAAAAGAGATACGGAAAAACTCATTCAGTTATTTGAGGCGCTCGAGTTCAAGTCTCTTGCCGGTAAATTATTGGAAACATCCGAAGGAAAAGCGACTAAGAAAATAGTCAAATTGGATGAGGTGGCTCCCATCATTGAACAAGAGCTTTCCGACATTCAAAAAGATAAGCACACGTATACACTTATTACGAGCCAGAAAGAGTTCAAGGAGCTTTGCGCTAAGCTATCGAAGGCAAAAGAACTGGTTTTCGATACGGAAACGACCTCTACTGATGCCTTGCAGGCGGAACTGGTCGGAGTCTCGCTCTGTGTAAAACCCCGCGAAGCATACTTTGTCGCTGTAAAGTCGGCGGAATCAAGGGATCAGCATGACCTTTTCGGTCTCGAGAAAACAGGTTCACAAAAAAATGAAGGGCTTGACGCAAAGTTAGTTTGCAAAGAGCTTAAAAAAATATTAGAAAAACCGTCCGTTAAAAAAATCGGACATAATATCAAGTATGATGCGCTGATTCTTTCGCAAGAGGGCATTGAAACTGCCGGAGAAATGTTCGACACGATGATCGCAAGCTATCTCCTACGTGCAGACGGAAAACATAATCTCGATGCGGTTGCAAAGGAATATCTCAGCTATAAAATGGTCTCCTATACCGAACTTACCGGTTCGGGCAAAGAACAAAAGCATATTCGTGATGTGCCTTTGGAATCGCTTTCCAATTACTCTTGCGAAGATGCTGATATAACTATGCGGCTGTACGGGCTGATGGAACCGAAACTCAAAGAGCACGCAATGGCCGCATTGTGCAGTGATGTGGAGTTTCCGTTGATTGCCGTCTTGGGCCGAATGGAACGAGCGGGCATTGCGATAGATGTTCCCTTCCTGAATGATATGTCGAAAGAACTCGAGCGCCAGCTTAATGATCTTACGCGAGAAATACATACCATTGGTGGCGGAGTATTTAATATCAATTCGACACAACAACTTGGAGATGTTCTGTTCAATAAACTAAAACTTCGAACAGTGAGGAAAACAAAAACCGGTTTTTCAACCGATGTGTCTGTGCTGGAAGAATTAAAAAGTGAGCATCCCATCATTGAAAAACTGCTCGACTATCGCCAACTGTCGAAGCTCAAATCAACCTATGTTGATGCGTTGCCGAAACTGATCAACCCCAAAACCGGGCGCGTGCATACGTCGTTCAACCAGACCGTAGCGGCAACGGGACGGCTTTCGAGCAGCGACCCAAATTTACAAAACATTCCTATTCGCACTGAGATCGGAAGGTCCATAAGGAAGGCGTTCGTGCCCGGAGAACAAGGCAATCTCATCATGTCCGCCGATTACTCGCAAATAGAGCTGCGGGTGATGGCGCATATTTCCGGCGATGAGGGTTTGACGGAAGCATTCATTCATAACGAAGATATCCACGCGACGACGGCGGCGAAAATTTTCGGGGTCTCCCCCAGCGAAATAACTCGCGACATGCGACGCAAAGCAAAAGAGGTCAACTTCGGCATTATGTACGGCATTGGGCCGTTTGGGCTTGCAACGCGGCTCGAGATTTCCCAAACCGAGGCGAAAGAAATTATTGCGCGCTATTTTGAGCGCTTCCCGAAAGTCAAGCAATACATCAATGACACAATCGCCGCAGCACGAGATCAAGGGTATGTAACGACATTGCTCGGCAGGCGACGCTATCTTCCGGATATCACCAGCGGCAACCAGAACATTCGACAAAACGCAGAGCGACAGGCGATCAATATGCCGATTCAAGGCACTGCAGCGGATATGATCAAATTAGCGATGGTGAAGATAGATGCGGCAATTGTTAAAGAGAAGCTCAAAAGCGCGATGCTTCTGCAGGTTCACGATGAACTTGTATTTGAGGTTCGAAAAAACGAAGAAGAAAAAATCCGAAGCTTAGTAAAGAAACATATGCAGGGAGCTTTAAAATTGAGCGTGCCGATCGAGGTGGAAATAGGCGTAGGCAAGAATTGGCTGGAAGCGCACTAAGAAAAAGAACAGGCAACGTTGTGAAGCTTCTATGAGGAGTGACTTTTTAATGAAAAAAGCATTAGCCTGCATAATGGTTATAGGCTTCACTGTAACTACTCCGGCCTGTACGATTCTCCATGAGATTCAGCCAACATCGAAAAAAGATCGTACTGTTTCTATGAACAACAATTCTATAACATATATTGGTCATGCAACAGTACTCATCCATTTGGATAGCCTCTCCATTATGACGGACCCGATGTTTAATGACTATCTGGGGTATTTCGCTAAGAGATACATCAAGCCCGGAATTAGCTTTGAAAACTTACCACCCATTGATGTAATTTTGATTTCTCACGAACACTATGACCATTTGCACGAACCATCTCTTGAAAGATTTCCAAAAGATATCATTGTCATTATTTCTAAAGGATTGGGGGAAACAATAAGAAAATTAGGATTCAAGGACGTGAGGGAAATGGACTGGTGGGAAAGTACTATGATCAAAGGAGTGAACATTACCGCTGTTCCTGCCAAACATATATTTTCAAAGCCCTCAGGTTATATAATGCAGGGAACGAAGACTGTTTTCTTCGCTGGGGACACTGGATTGTTTGATGAATTCACGGAAATCGGAAACAGATTTAACATAGATATTTCGTTGCTGCCTATTGGCGATTACTATCCATACCTTTGGTTCATTCCGGGTTTCGTCAAGATGACTCGAGAACGCCATATGGCTCCCAACGATGTTCCTAAGGCATTAGAGATGCTTCGCACGAAGTCGGTGGTACCAATCCACTGGGGCACTTTCAAAGTTTCAGGAACGGATTTACATGAACCTCTGGAATGGTTAAAGCAAATAATTACAGAAAGAAAACTTCAAGAGAAGGTTTTGATTCTTCCTCACGGGGAAAGCATGACATTTTAGGCTTTCTTCGCCGTTATCAGAAACTGATAAATCAAGAATTTTTGCAGCAACCCAAGAGTACAAATGTTGAACAGCCTTGACTTCCAACTCCCGCCCCAATTGGTATCTATCTTTGTGATCTGAAAACCGGTTTCAGAAA
>JACQBK010000112.1 GCA_016194505.1 Ignavibacteriales bacterium
AGGGTCGTGCCGGGTTTGTAACGCGCGCCGCGATGTCTTATTTTGCTCCACGGCTACGGGAGTGGGATGTACGCACGAGCAGTCGCGTTCATCATTTCATTGCAAACTCGAACAACGTTGCAGATCGAATCCGCCGCTACTACAAACGAGAGGCGGATATTATTCACGCGCCGGTTGATACGTCGTTATTTAAGCTTTCAGAAAAGGACGAGGGGTATTACCTGATTGTGAGCGCTTTGGTTCCCTACAAACGGGTTGATTTGGCGATTGAAGTATTTAATAAGCTCGGCGATAAATTGGTGATCGTAGGAAAAGGTCCGGAAACAGAAAAACTCAAAGCGATTGCTTTAAAGAACATCGAATTTCTCGGCTGGCAAAGCGACGAAGAGCTTGCGAAGCTGTATGCCGGCTGCCGAGCATTGATTTTCCCCGGTGTGGAGGATTTTGGCATCGTCCCGCTTGAAGCAATGGCGTGCGGCAAACCCGTTGTTGCGTTTGCTCAAGGCGGAGCATTAGAGACCGTTGTGGGAGAAGGGGATCACCGAACTGGAATATTTTTTTATGAGCAGACAGTTTCCGCTTTGACCGATGCAATACAAAAATTCTGTAAACTTCATTTTAATCCTACCGTCATTCGCTCCCACGCTGAACAATTTAGCCGTACGAAATTTAAGGAAAAAATGCAGGACTATATTGTGGAAAAAATGCAGGTATTCCCGTCAAAGGAATATTAGCCTCATTATATTGTTCAAAGTTATTTGTTTTTGCTCGTTTTCAGTAAAATCCCTTTGACTTTCGGGCATCTTTTTTATATATTTTTAGTCCAATTTTAACAATAACCCCGTTTTTGGGCGTTAAAAGCACCCAGAAGGCGGGTATTTTCTAGGGACAAGGTCTTTCAGATGCCTGCTGACCGCCAGCACCATACGTCAAAGAAACTCCGTTACAATTTGCTGTTGGTGCCGAGCGAGGATGCCGGCAAATCTAAAACAATTCGGTTTGCGCCGTGGCAGGTAATTCTGCTTCTCGGTGGTTTGGTTGCTCTTATTGTAACCGCGGTACTACTCGTTCTGGTGTTCACTCCTATTGGCGCGATTGTTCCGATTCAAAATCCTGAGTTGGAAAATAAATACGGCAGGGAGCTTGTTTCCCTCAACCAGCGCATGACCACGTTGATGGAGGAATTAATAGAGCTGAGGGAATACAACGTCAAGCTGAGAAATGCGCTTGGTGAAAATGCCGTTGCGACGGATTCCGGGGTTGTTATAGTGAATGCTCCGAAATCATCGGCAACAAAAGAAACGAAAAAAGAAATTCGGACTTCTCCGACGACTCAAGCTATCCGAAACGCTTTGTCGCAGCAGAGCACTCGGTTATCGGAAAATACGGTTGAAGAAAAACAGCAGGTGGTCTTTCCGGTTATTTTACCGACAGAAGGATACATCAGCAGAGGATTTGAAGCCGAACAGCGGCACTATGGATTGGATATTGCCGGCAAAACCGGAACGCCGGTCAACGCTGCCGCCGATGGACATGTCGTGTTCGCAGGCTGGACAAGCGATGACGGATATAAAATTATTATTTCTCACGCCGGCGGTTTTTTGACATTTTATAAGCACAACCAGTCACTGCTTAAATTATCGAATATGTTTATCCGACGCGGAGAGCCGATTGCGTTGTTGGGAAATTCCGGGCAAACAAGCTCCGGTCCGCATCTGCACTTTGAAATTTGGAAAGATGGAAGTCCTGTGGACCCATCTCGGTACATTCTCAATCTCAATTTTTAAGGAATTGTCGTGGCGAACAAACCTGATCCGACGAAAGAGTTGAACCTGATAGGCGTAGGCACGATTATCGAAGGAAAAATTCGCAGTCAGGGCAATGTGCGAATTGACGGCAAAGTCTTGGGCGAGGTAACGGCAAGCGAAAACTTGGCAGTAGGGCTTTCCGGCGAGATCGAAGGGAATGTGTCAGCGAAAAACGTTACCGTCGGCGGAAAAATTCGCGGCTCCATTAGCGCCGCAGAGAAAATTGTTTTCGAGGGGAGATCCATCGTACGGGGCGATATTCGAGCGACCAAACTGGTGATTGACGAAGGATGCCTGTTTGACGGGAGAGTTGCGATGACGGATAGGCCCCAACATTGATTGTGAGCGCGATGCCTTTCGCTCCTCAATATGAATGAATCGAATGAACAGGGCGAGCCCAAAAAGTCCGACAGCAAATCATCGGACGCGCGGCAGGTCTATCGAGATCTCGCGCCCTATCTTACGTTAGGCTTTCAATTAGCAGCGGCGGTTATAGTGTTCTTTCTGATTGGATGGTGGCTGGATACTCGTTATGACACCTCGCCGTGGTTCAAGCTGGTGGGGTTATTATTGGGCTCGGTTGGCGGGATGGTAAAGTTCTTTCGGTCGGTTTCCATGTTAAACAAGCAAGATCACTCGTAAACGGAACGGCTTTTCGTGAAGATTGATTGGGCATTTTTAAGGTTAGTGTTCTTTTGTGTAGCAGGAACATGGTTAATTGCGGTGTACCCCCTTTGGGTATATGGTTCGGAAGAAATCAATAAAAGCGTCATCGCAAGCGGCATGGCAAGTTTTCTCCACCTTATGCTCGGCTACATTGCTATTGAGTTGGGGTTTGATAAATCGAACACGATGTTCTTGAAAATTGTCCTCGGCGGAACGGTGTTTCGCATGTTGATGCTGGTCGGTGTGGTGTTCGTGTTGATTAACGTATATCACTTTCACTCGCTGTCGTTAATGCTTTCGCTGTTAGCGTTTTACGGTATCAATTTAATTCTGGAAATTTACTTCCTTCAAAAAAAAGTTTCGCTTAAAAACTAATTTCGATATTTCTTGAGACTCGATACTACTGCCTTAGCCGATAGTTTACACCAGGCTGCGGAAAGCGTTCAAGACACAGTTCATGCCGCAGTAACCCATGTGCCATCCGAACATGGAGAGAAATTTAATTTCGCTCACCTGCTCGACCACATGAAAAACTCCATGGA
>JACQBK010000017.1 GCA_016194505.1 Ignavibacteriales bacterium
GATGGCTTGAATCTTCCGGCCGGCCTTCAGTTTCAAAGAACGAACATATAAGCACATTGTCGAGCCTCCTCTTGTTGTGGCCCTCTAATGTGCTAAACTTCTCAACAAAGTACAACCTTATTTTTTAGAACTGGCACTAGAAGCCATCTCAAAAATGGGGTTTCAACGTATCAGTCACCCTGAGCGCAACGATCCCGCTCGAAGAGCGGGAGAGTGAAGTCGAAGGGTCTAAGAGAGAGTCTTCTGCGCCAAAGGCGCACGCGTGCGCCATCTGTTTGGCGTATCCCTGCCTGCGGCAGGCAGGCGCCTCTGGTGGAGACTTCCTTCGTCCCGACAAGTCGGGACTCCTCGCAAAGACAACTATTCTTTCTTTTGGGGTTTCCAGTTGATATCCAATTGCTGTTGGTCGGGAAACATGCTCAATTTTGCAGCCTCAACGTTCGCTCGGAAAGCCGCAACATCTTGAAAAAATACTTTATTATAACCTTGTAGCGCGTTTTCTAACGTTGCCTCTGCTTGGCGCACGTACGTGAGCTGTGTGCTCGTTGGGGCTTCCCAGTTGGAGCTGAGCGAGCGCACGACGTAGCCTAATTTCGCAGAAGCAGTATTCGGATTGCGCGTAATGCCTTGAATGCGGTTCGGCTCGTCAATGAATTTATCGGCAACGCTTGTGAGTTTTTTCTTCAACTCCTCCGCCGTTTTTCGTAAATCTCTCGCTACCGTGTCTTTCCGCTCTTTTATCTGATCAAGGATGATGCCGATCGTTTTGCGTACTTTCTGTATTTGATTAACCGCTTCGGCTGCAACTTCTATGCGCTCCCCGACTTTTACTATGGTCTCGTACTTTTGCCGGTGCGCTTCGAGCGCAATGTTCGTCCGCGGATCCGGCACTATCTCCACCGTCTGCGCGGCTTCGGCTTTGCCGATTTTTATTTTCACGGTATAGTTGCCCGGCAAGACCTCCGGTCCTTGCGGTGTGAACGGATCATCGCCGGAAGGCGGCGTAAGCCGTGGAAATTTAGGACCGTCCGTCCGGAGATTCCATGCGGTGCGGTTGATCCCTTTTTCCATCGGACCATCCATCTTTCGTATAACCTTGCCGCTCGCATCGAGAATCTCTATCTTCGCTTTTGGCTTGGTATCTTTTGGTCTTCGCTGTGTTTGATCGCCTCCCTCGTCCTTCGTTTCTTCATCGGGTTTTTCATCTCCCGTTTTTCCCACTTCTTCTTTCGGCGGATTGACGCTATATGTTAATAATGCACCGTAGGGACGCGTTTCCCCGCGGAACATCGCATCGCCGGGGAAATGGTACCCATCCACTTGTTTCACCTGATGCTGGTATGTTGATGGAATCTCAAAAATGTGGATCGGCTTTTCGAAAATTTCCTTGCTCACTGTTCGCAGCGGGCGAATGTTGTCCAAAATATAGCCGGCACGACCATGGGTTCCGATCACCAGATCATGATCGCGCGGATGAACCATTAACGCCATCGTGGAGACTGTCGGGAACCCATGCATCCACTTCATCCAGTTCTTTCCATCGTCCGTGCTGATCCATAAACCGAACTCGGTTCCAAAGTACAGCAGATCTTTTTTCACCGGGTCTTGCTCGATAACGAGACCGTAGCCCCAAAGAGATTTTGAGCCGGCGGTTGGATCATTCTTCGTAAGGCTCGTCCAGCTTTTCCCGAAGTCGGTTGTTTTGAACAGATACGTTTTCCAATTGCTCCGGCGGTGATCGTCAAACACCACGTACGCCGTGCCTGCATCAAACTTCGACGCTTCGATGTGCGGAACCCACGTAGTTTTGGGAGCATCGGAAATGTGTTCTATGGTATTCGTCCATGTTTTTCCTCCGTCTTGAGTAACCTGCACGTTGCCGTCATCCGTGCCGACCCAAAGGACCCCGCGCTGAACGGGACTTGGCGCAATGGTCATGATGGTAGTATGGTTTTCCGCATTGGTTGCATCGCGGGTGATCCCTCCGCTCTCGCTCGCTTTTTGTTTTGTGGTGTCATTCGTCGTCAAATCAGGACTTATGATCGTCCAGCTATCGCCTCTGTCGGTGCTCTTGTGGAGAAATTGGCTTCCGTAGTAAATCGTCTTCGGCTCGAAAGGGTCTTGCGCTATACCCGCGTTCCAGTTGAAGCGCAGTTCGGTTCCATCCGGCGCCCACGGACGAATGTCTTTTCGCTCGCCGGTTTTCAAATTGAAGCGAACCAAAAATCCCCCTTGCGACATTGCGTAACCATAGCTCGGGTCGGATGCATCCACAAGCGTTGCGAAGCCATCGCCAAAGCCGACTTCATTCCAATGCCAGTTGCGGATGCCGCTGTTTTCCCACACATCGCTCGGACCACGCCACGAGCCGTTATCCTGCATGCCGCCATACACATTGTAAGGGATTTCCATATCCACATTGATATGATAAAATTGTCCGTTGGGCAGATTATCAATAAAGCGCCATGTTCTTCCTCTATCATAGCTGATCGCTACGCCGCCGTCGTTGCCATCCACAACAAGGTTGCCGTCCGTTGGATGGATCCACAACGCATGATGATCGGAGTGAACTTTGTTCGCAGGCGTAATGTTGGTAAACGTTTTCCCTCCATCGGTGCTGACATCAATATCGGTTTGCATGCGGTAAATGCGATTTTCGTTTTGCGAGTCAATGCGAATATCGCCAAAGTAAAACGGACGAGGATTGACGTTGGGGGTTTCGTTCACGACTTTCCAACTGCGACCTCCATCATCAGAGCGATAGAGGGCGTTCTTTTTCGCTTCAATCAAAGCATAAATGACGTTAGGATTACTACGCGCGAACGCAACACCGCTACGACCAAGCTCGCCTTTGGGGATGCCGTCTTTATCGGTAAGTTGTTTCCAAGTTTCACCGCCGTCGTATGTTATGTATAAGCCACTACCGGGTCCGCCGGATTTAAAGAACCAGGGCCAGCGGCGATATTCCCACATTGCCGCAATGAGTTTATTGGGATTGCTCGGATCCATCACTAAATCCGCAGCGCCGGATTTTTCATTCGTGTAAAGAACTTTCCTCCACGTTTTTCCGCCATCGGTTGTTTTGAACACGCCGCGGTCTGGATTCTCGCCCCACATTTGCCCCATTGCAGCGGCGTAGGCTACGTTCGGGTCGTTGGGGTCCAACACGATGCGATGAATGCGCTCGGTGCGATCGAGTCCGAGATGAGTCCACGTTTCGCCGCCATCGAGACTTTTATAGATGCCGTTGCCGACGCTTGCGCTGTTGCGCGGATTCCCTTCTCCGGTGCCCACCCATACAATAGAGGGGTTTGCCTGATACACCGCCACCGCGCCAACTGCCGCAACGGGTTGCTTATCAAACAACGCTTTCCATGTCGTGCCGCCGTTGGTGGTTTTCCACACACCGCCGGTCGCCGCGCCAACGTAGATGATTTCCGGATTGGAAACGACAGCTTCGATGGATGCGATGCGGCCGCTCATGCCTGCGGGACCGATACTGCGCGCTTTCATTCCTGCAAACAGTGCCGTATCCAATTGCGCTGATGCGAGCGAAAAACCGCTCAACACAAAAATAAGAACAACGAGCAAGCGAAGGGGTAGAGAGTGTTTCATAGAATCCTCTTTAAATAATGTGAGGGGAGAAAACATTAAATATATTGTTCTTCGACAGTTAAACTGTCGAAGAAATTCCTGTCCGAGAGTTTAACTCTCGGACAACTGGATTTGTGGGGAATTGTCTCACTTGTTTTTACAAAGATTTACTTTTTACACAAACTCGATTCCTTCGGAAGGATGCCTTTGACAAGTGATCTCCCCCCGCCTGCGTCGGGCAGGCATTGCGGGATAGGCATGACCGCTTAACCGGGCAGAAGGTTATCTAAATCTCTCAGGAAAGTCAAGTATTTTTGAAGCAACGAGGAGGCTAAAATAATTCTTGCTGTTTTAAAACTCCACCCCAACGCCTATAACGGGAAAGAAGGAAAACTGATACACTGTTTCTGTCGTTCCATCGCTGCGGTAGTTAACTAAAAAAACATTTGCTCGATTATACACATTTTCGAGAAGAAACAGAACCTCGATATTGTAGGTAGAAAAATGGTATCGGCTGATCCATTGAAGATCGAGTCTGTGATAATCCCGATAGCGTGCCGAATTGATGGCTGTTCCATCTACCCACGAGCCGCGCGACCAGGCTCGACCCCCTTCACGATGCTGCTCGTTTGTTACATACACTTTGGGAGTATACGGATTGCCGCTTTGATAACGGAAGCGCAGGCTGATCTCCATATCGTCTGAAAACGGGAGAAGATAGGAAGGATACTTTATAAAGAAGGGTGCGTTATCGAGCGACGTGCGGGTGTTCTTAATAATCTTTCCCAGCACAAGCGTGAGAATGTTCGGATAGTCATAATTTGAAGGATACGCATCCACAAGCTGTGGTATGCGGGGGTCGGGTTCTTCTGTTTTCGAGTACGAGTAGCTTAACGTTCCATAAAAATCTTTTACCTGTTTCTGTTGGAGAAAGATTTCCATTCCGTAGGACTTTCTTTTCCCTGTATTGAGATTTTTATCAGAACGAAATGCCTTGTCCGCAGAATACATGAACTGCTCTCGTACCGGGAGGTCAAAATATTCTTTATAATACCCTTCAATGCTTCCTTTGAGACCTTCATCGAACAGGTGATCAAGCCCAAGAACGAAGTGGCGCGCGTGGCTGTTCTTCAGCTCACGGTTATAACCGATATTTCTGTTATCCGCATAGAGCGGGAGCGATTGTGTTTGATAATATTCACCGTACGCGGCTGTGAGGTGTGTAGTTGGCGGAATAAGCTCGTACGCCAAACTCGCGCGCGGACTGAGATTTCCTTGTTTAGAATATTGAAAATAATCATAGCGTAATCCAGGTGATTTTCAATTAATCCGCCGGGGAAGGTAATGGGTCCAAGCTCGAATATGCCATCGTTGTTCAGGTCGTAGCGAGCAGTATCGGCATCAAATCGAACAGAGGTATCGAAGTTGCGAACCGTTTGATATTGTGCTCCGAGCGACAACTCATGGCGTGGGTGCAATTGATAGACCATTTCATATTTTAATCCAAGAATCGCTTCGATTGAATTATTTTGAAACGCCTGGCGGGTGTCAATGATATTCGATTGTACAAGTCTTCCACCGGCGTCATATTGTCGAAACGTGTACTCCGAACGGTTCACCGCATCGTATGTATTCCCCAGAGCGGAGAGGGTGAGAACAGAAAATCCTTTCGTGCCCCAAAGGCTTTTCAAGCTAAGCCCGTACGCATATTGCTGACTTTTAAAATCAATGTTCGATACACCGACAGAATCCGAGATACCGGCTTTTTGAAAATTGGTCTCCTTGAGGGTGCCGCTCATAAAAATTTTGTCATTGCCGTAAATACCGCTCAGCAACAGCTTCTGCGTGGAAGAAAGATCGTACATTACCTTCACCTGGGCGTCCCAGTATTTTGGAATTGCTGTAAGACCGAGCGTGGAGATGCCGATAATCTTATCCAGCGTCTCAAGAAAACTTTGACGGAGTGAAATAATCCAAGAGCCTTTTCCTTCATTTAACGTTCCTTCCATCACCGTGCTGAAGCCTGCAAAATTGAGGCCTGTGTTAGACGCAAACTGTCGCCGACGGTCCCCCTCGCGGAGAGTTACATTCATCACGGAGGACATCTTGTCGCCATACTGTACGGGGAATCCTCCGGTGGAAAATTGAATGTCCTCAATCAAATCAACATTCACCATGTTGATTGGCCCACCGGAATTAAATTGATTCGGATAATGATTGGTAGATGGAATCTCAATGTAATCCATCACCGTGAGATTTTCATTCGGAGCACCGCCCCGCACGATCAAATCGTTGCGTTGATCGGTAGAGTTGCTGACACCGGGGAGATTTTGCACAATCCGCTGCATATCCTGTGCCGACCCCGGCGAGCGGCGTATCTCTGCGGCATCCAAGCTTGTCGTGCTGATTGTGCTGAGCGCACCCGCCTTGCGAAAATAATCCGCCTGCACGCTTACGCCCTCCATTTGCAATGTCGTCTGCTGGAGCTTGATTTTCACTTTGGTGCTGCGCCCTGTTGAGACGACAACGTTTGTAACAACGACCGGCTCATATCCAATAATTGAGGCACGAAGACTGTACTCACCCACATCAATATTGCTGAGAAAGAAATTTCCTTTCGCATCGGTCGAGGCGCCGATGCTCGGTTTTTCCACAAGAACAACATTGACTCCAATGAGCGGCTCTTCCGACGCCGCATCAATGATTTGACCGGAAATTTGCCCTTTCTTTTGCTGGGCAACGAGCAGGGAGGTAGCAACTATCATCAAAATAAAAGTGCTGCGGAGCAACATGGTTTTTCACATTTGAGGTGGTAAAAAATTGTATAAAAAAATCGCGCGACAAATATATAAAATTTTGTTCACTTATACTTAGAAAGTTACAGCGTACTGATAACGACAGTTCTTCTTCTAAAGTAACTTTGAATTTCGCTTCTCTCTGAATAATTAGCCGTGTAGCTGTAGCCAAAAATATTCCTGATATTGAGAATATTCAACCCTTCGCTATAATGAAGACGGTAAATCTATTGAAATGTTTCGGCTGTCGTTTGAAAACTGTTCAATGGAAACCACCCAATTATTTTGTCGAATTCACTTGATGTTTGCCAGCTCTTTGTCAATAGGGCCCGGCTGTGTAAGCATTTCCATCCACAGGCCCGTTTGGATGAGGCGATGTGTTTCTGAAGAAAACCGGAATGGTTTGGCAATTGCGCAACTCGCATCCTTTAGTCACGTCAAAATGCAGATGTGGGGCAAAGCTTTGTCCGCTGTTACCACTGAGAGCGATTGTTTCGCCCTGTGTAACAATTTGGCCTATATCCACGAGAGCACCGTTTTGCGTTAGATGGACATACCTCCCGAAGGAACTGTCGGAGTGCATCACGATCAAGATATTCTCTTTTCCGGATTCCTTGTCATTGTCGGAAAAGTGTTCTGCAAGGTAAATTACTCTTCCACTGCGCGCGGCAGTAATGGTTGATCCAATCGGCATTGAGAAATCAACTCCGTACGAAAAGACTCCCTGATGTGAGTAGCGACTATTCCATCCCTGCGTACAAGTGTACGTTTTCCCAATTGGATACGGAAGAACATATTCGGAGCTTTTTTGCTCAGGAGACGCCACAAGTTCACCCTCGTCCAATTTGCAGGCAGACAAAACGGCGAGCGCACAAAACCCCATGAATGCTAAATGATTCATAGTTGTACCTCCACGAAGTCTATTTAATTGAAACCCATTGATTATTTTTTGGAATCCCCTTGGTGCTTTGCGGTCTGCTCCGGTGTTAAGCGCAAGAATCTGGCGGCATTGTTATACAGGATATCGCGCTTCTGCGACTCGGAAAGAAAATCCGCCTGATTGATAGCTTCGATGCTTGCTCCAATGACATCAGGCCATGACATTTGATCCGAGCCGTACATGATGCGCCACCCAAACCCGGCTCTGATCAATGCTTTTAGATAGGCATAGAACTCTTCGCGCGGTAGAATCCAATTGATGACCGCAATATCTAAGTACACTTGCGGATAGACGAGCAAGATTCCAATTGTCTCTTCAAGATAGGGCCAACCCGCATGTGCGATCCACACTCTTAGATTTGGATGTCTATTCAATAGCTCTTCGAACAAGAGCGGATTTCCAAGCGACACTCTAAACCTCGGAGCGGCTCTTGTAATGCCGGGAAAGCTTATCCCCGTGTGTATGCCGACAGGAACGCCAAGGGATTCAGCGAGGGAAAAGTAGGGATCAAGCCCCGGATCGGAAGGAGAAATGCCCGCGTATTGCGTGGTAACTTCCCCCATCACGGAAAACAAGCCTGATTTGTATCGCATACGCAGAGTGTCAACATTCAACATTGGTCTGCCAAATTGCGGTCCGGCCCACACTCGAGCCGGAGCTGATTGCCTAAATTTCTCGATTCCTTCATACTCATATCCACTCACGAGGCCAAGCACGACATTGTAACGGTCCATCACGGCCAGCGTTTGTTTGATGTGTTGCTCCACAGATTCAGGCGGTTTTAATCCCGATATGGGGAGGGGCATTTGCGCATCTCTCTGAAGCTGCTGGAGGGTTACTGAATGCATGTGCACATCAATGATTGGTGGGCGCTTGCTTTTGGTCTGTGCGAATGTGAAACTTCCCATGAGAAAGCACGCTATCCACAGAAATATATGTTTCATAGAAACCTCATACCTTTAAAATGCAAAAGGTGTGCATGTATTTCAACATCACCTTATAATTAAAAGGAAAAAATTTCATGACGCTTATGATTTATTTATAACGTTACCAGCATACCGAAAATAATCATTCTTCTGCCGAAGTAACTTTGGATTTCATTTCGCTGTGAATAATCAGCCGAATAGTTATACCCAAAAATATTTTTGATGTTAAGAATGTTCAACCCTTCAATATAAAACACGGTAAATTTACCTCCAAAGAGTTGCTCAAAATGCGTGAGACGCGAATCAAGTCTCTGGTAGTTTTCATACCGTGCCGAATTTTTTGCGGCATAGATCGGCTCGTATATATTTTCATTGCTGTGAAATACCGATCCAATGGCGGGTGTGTACGGACGCCCGGTGGCAAACTTATAATTAACGCCGATTTGCCATGTCGGAGTAACGCTGTAGGTCAGCACCATTGTTACATTGTGCGTAATATCGTACGAGCTGGGAGCAAACTCTTCGAAGTCCATCCACTTTCGTTTTGTATCCACAAACCCATATGAAAACCACCCGTTTATAAATCCCGGGATAGATCCTTTCACCACGAGGTCAATGCCTCGAGCATAGCCGTTCCCGCCGTTGTCATAGTGGAGCACGGCGTTTTTCAAGGGCAAATCGGTATATTCTTTGTGATAGAATTCCACGCGAAAATCCGCTTGGTCGCTGAAGGAATAATCGTACGCGGCAATATAATGCGTTGCTTTGAGGGCTTTCAAGTTGGGATTTCCGTCTTCCGGGCTATACAGGCGCGGGTCTGCATGTTGATGAAAAATGCCCCAGCCGAATTTAAGAGTCGAATGCTCTCCCAATTTATATCCAATGCTCAGGCGCGGATCAATCCATCGAAGATCAATCTCGGGGATATAATCAATCCTGCCCCCAACAACCGCAAAGAGATTTTGAATTTTAAATAAGGATGCCTGTTCAACTTCCGCATACGCGGCTAACCGCCTGCCAACCAGTGTCGCATCGAGCGTGATGCTTGGAGCATTAGGACGAAAATCATAATCCTGCTTTTGAACAGTGCCAATGTACGAAGAAGATCGTTGCTCAAGCTCAGAGCCGAATGAAAGTTTTGTCCGTGCGGCAACTTGGTACTCGAGGTCCGCGCGGAGCTTATAATTATTATCCCTCTTCGTAAGGTCCAAGACTCCCAATTTCCATAGGCTGTTATACCGGTTCCACGATGCGCTTGCTTTCACAAGTACATCGGAAAAGAGCACATCTCTCACTTGAAGATTCAGCAACGAGTTGTTCGAAGCTCCATCAAAGATGGCATTGAATTCCGGCCGATCCACGTTAACGCCTTGCGTATCTTCTCCGTAAAGACCGAAAAGTTTAAGCCGACCGGTTTGTGAATATTTATAAACCAGCGCACCGTTTACATCACGCGAAGTTGGTGTCACCGTAAAACGATCAATCCCTCCATTCACAACAAACAGCGGTTTGGTAAAACTTTGACGCGCATCCAAACGAACGCCGAGCACGTTTTCAACGATGGGGATATCGCTGCTGATTGATGCGTTTGCCAACGAGACACCGAGGTTTATACGCTGTATTTGAGGCTCGTCTTTGGTGTCAATATCCAAAACGCCGGAGAGCGCGTTGCCATACTTGGTAGAAAATCCTCCACTTGAAAAGTACATGCCTTTTATCGCGGCGGTATTGATGTTGGAAAAAATTCCGCCGTAAGACGATTCGAATGTAAAGGGATGATAGAGCGACGCCTGATCAAGCATTGTAATTGTTTCAATCGGATCCCCGCCGCGGACGTATAATTGTGCGCTTTCAGAAACCTGTGTCAATCCCGGCAGCGTTTTCAGTGATTGGAAAATATCCGCGGCGCCGCCGGGCGTGGTTATCACATCCATAGAAGACATCACCACCCCTTTGCCTTTCTCGCTGCTGTAGGAGCTTGCGGTAACAACAATCTCCGCCATATTGACCGCGGTGTTCTGCATTTCAATCGAAAGGGAAATCGTTTTCTCCGGCTCAGGCTTGAATGTTTTCGAATATTTTTTATACCCGATCATACTCGCAACAAGCGTTACTTCTCCCGTTTTTGCCGTTTGAAAGGAGAATACTCCACGCTCATCACTCATACCCCCGTCCAAGGAATTCAACAAAAACACATTCACGAACGGCAGCGGCTTGCCGTCTTCATCGAACGTTTTCCCCTTGATGGTATATTTTTGCTGTGCGCTCGCAAACGCTGAGACGAGGATCAATATTAGAATTGTCGCTATTATAGTTTTCATTTGAGACCCCTCTTTCCGAATATGCTTGTCAATAACAGCAACGATTTATTTTGCGCTCATTTTTTTCTCAAGGGAAGGCAGGAGAGCGTTTTTGACCCATAAGAAATTCGGCTCTACCGTTAATGCCTTCCGGTACGTTACGAGCGCTTCCTGTTGTCGCTCACTTTTTTCAAATGATTTCGCCAACCACACCAACGCATCGAGATATCCCCAGTTTGGCTGAAGCTGATCGGTCGGTTTTGTGTTTTCAAACAGCGCTACGGCTCGTGCAAAAAATTTCTGCGCCTCTTCAACGCTTCCGCCGAAAAATGATGGTGTGTTCAGTTTCATTGTCCCGTAAACCATCCATACACGGGGATTTGTAGAATCAACTGCAACTGCTTCTTTCATCATGCCCGTCGTTTTGGGACCGAGAGTTATTCCTTTCATCGGGCTTTGAGAAATTTTAATGCCATAGATAGTCCCAAGCAGCGCAGCCGCTTCGGACCATCCTTTTTCTTGTTCGAGAAGCTTCTCTGTCCTCTCCGCAGCTTTGTCGATGTACTGGTCGAAGATTTTTTCATCTTTGCTTGCATAGGCTATGCGTGCAAGAAGATATTCCGCATACGCGAGGTGATAGACCACAAGGCGGTTGGCGGGTTCGACAGACAAGGCTCGCTCAAGTATCGCGTACGCTTTAAGAGTCTGTTGCTTATCGTTAACGGTGTATCCTTGATACAGTGATTTCTTTGCTTCAACGATGATCTCGTTCACCGATAAAGACTGACCTCGCGCTGCGATGCTCAACAACGCGATACAACTGACTACAGCAATGATTTTTTTCATACGATCCTCCAATTGAACATGAGTGAATTGAAACGTTAATTTAAAGTGCTTTGTTTTTTAAAGTTATTGGGCAAAAAAATTTATTTCTTGATCAATTTTTCCAATCGCTCTATATATAATTCAAATGCCTTGCGACCTTTTGCGGATAGTTTATAAGAAGAAACCGGCTTTCGCTCCATAAAGCTTTTTGTAACGTGAATATAACCGGCATCTTCCAATTTTTTCAAATGAACGCTGATATTCCCGTCCGTTGCATTGACTTTATCCCGCAAGAATGTGAATTCCGCCTCATCAACGCTCACCAACACAGCTATAATTGCAAGACGGATGCGAGAATGAATAATCTCATCGAGCTGTTGATAATCGAAATTGTTGCTCATTGTGACACACTTTGGATTTCTTGTTTCCACTTTCGATAGAAGAACACACCGGGAATAATTTGGAACGCCACCATCATTCCTGCAAAGAAGAGGAACATATACGAACCCGGCCAATACAACATGATCACCGCTCCCAACCACCAACCCAGCGAGCTGTTGCGAATCCATGTGCTTCCGTGGATGACGCCGGTGATAAAATATCCAACTCCACTCACCATTGAAATAAGAGGAATAATCGCCCACAATTTGATTGCACCAGACAACGGTACCACGAAGCCTATGAGTGTCATGGCAATACCACATGCAAGCCAAACCGATCCGAGAATCGTTCCTCCAAATGTTTTTGTGTTTGGGCTCTTATGCCGACTCAATCCGATAGCCAGCGAATACAACCATCCCCCGCCGATAAGAATGCCCCACAACCAGAACGTTGAGACCTGAACATCAAAAACCTTTGCAAAATACATTATCAACATCCCGACCACCGTTAAAACACCCCAGGTAATAAACTCTTTACCGTCGTATACCAGCACCCTGCGGCTGTCGCTCATCACCTTTTTGATAAAGGCAAGTTCCTGTTGGGCTTCTTGTTCCGTCATTGCTGTTCTCCTTTTCAAAGCACTTTGATTTATAAAGCAAGATATACTTATTTAACGATAGTGTCAAGTAAAAGTTTCGTTGGGTGCGAAACCTTTGAACGCTACGAAAACACGGTTCGCAATACGAAAGAGACCAAGCGGGGCATTCGGGAAGCAGCGGTAATTAAATGCCCCGTAACGACATATCTGCGAAAAAGGGGCGAATAAACCTGGTTAACCAAAAATCGGCTGCGTGATTTAATGGCAAGAGAGGGCGCATCTTTCTTGAGCAATTGTAAAATCTTCGTCGCAGTTTGAATCCCATCTTGAAGAGCAAAATACACCCCCTCTCCCGTAAACGGCTCAACGGTTTGGCGGGCATCCCCAATAAGAAATGCTGACGGGTGATGAACCGAATGAGCAACAGGATTGATGGGGTACGTTGTATAAATTTCACCCGTTGGATCAAGATTGGAAAATGTTTTGTGAGCGCGCGGGTTGTTGAGCAGTGTCCGTTCAAGAAATTGGGAAAAATCCTGTCGTACAAGCTGGGCGACCGACGGGCTGGTTACCAATGCTACGTTTGCATGTTCAGGACTCACATTCACAACACCACCATAGCCTGAATCGAAAAAGAACATTTCTACCGTTGATCGGATTGAAGGCTGGTGGTGAGTATGCCATTGAATTCCTACTCTCTCAGTGGTTTTATGACCCCCTCTTAATCTCCTCCCGATAAATCGGGAGAAGAAATAGTCCCTTCCCTTCATGTTTTTTGTTCCACTTTTTGAATCCCGCTGGAGCGGAATCCCGGGAAGCGGGATGTCCCGCCGCTTTGTGGCGGGATCAGGGGAAGGCAAGTACCGAAGGTATCCCTTTGGGAGATGGGTCAGCTTTTGCTTTGGTGGTTGTTTTATAACATAAGAATATTCATGGGAAAGCTTTTGGGCAACAATAGAATTCCTTCCGTCAGCGCCTACAAAAACATCAGCGTTAAAAGCTGCATCTCTACCGTTTTGTTTCGCAAACACTTCCCAGCGGTTTTCCCAGCGAACATCCGTAACCTGCGTCTCCTCGCAAACGAATGCGCCCGCTTTTTCCGCGTTCCACAAAAGCAACGCATCAAGT
>JACQBK010000018.1 GCA_016194505.1 Ignavibacteriales bacterium
ACCGCCAGCGTTTGAAGCATCGTTCGGTCTGTCAGTCTGTCTATTTTATTAAAAACTACCAGCGTAGGTTTTTCGTGGGCTTTTAGGTCTTCGAGCGTTTCCTTGACCACGTGGATTTGTTCTTCGAACGTTTTGCTGGACACATCAACAATATGGAGCAATAAATCCGCTTCGGTAATTTCCTCAAGCGTGCTTTTAAATGATGCAATCAAGTGATGCGGCAGCTTGCGGATAAATCCGACCGTATCCGTCATTAAAATCTCTATGGATGCAGAAAGCGGAACAATGCGCGTAGTCGGGTCAAGCGTTGCAAACAATCTGTTTTCGACGAACACATCGGAGCCGGAAAGAAGATTGAGCAACGTGGATTTGCCTGCGTTCGTATAACCGACTAATGCCGCCCGCGTATGCAACGTCCGTCCTTGTCGCTGTGTCGTTCGTTGTTGGGCGATGCGCTCCAATTTTTCCTTTAAATGGCTGATGCGCGAACGGATCATCCGGCGGTCCGTCTCGATTTGCGTTTCACCCGGACCTTTCGTGCCGATGCCGCCAAATTGTTTTGAAAGGTGCGTCCATTGTCTCGTCAGGCGGGGGAGATGGTATTCAAGCTGTGCCAGTTCGACTTGCGTTTTTGCTTCGTTTGTCTTTGCGCGTGAAACAAAAATATCCAAAATAAGCGCGCTACGATCCAACACTTTGCATTCGAGCGCCCGCTCAAGATTTCTTGCTTGCACGGGGGAGAGGTCATCGTCGAAAATAACAAGCGGGACGTTTAATTCTATTGTCATCGCATGCAGCTCTTCTACTTTTCCCTTGCCGATGAATGTAGCCGCATCTATCCGATCACGGTCTTGCGTAAGCCGAGCGACAACTTCAGCTCCCGCCGTATCCGCGAGCAAGGCAAGCTCATCGAGATACTCTTCGGTTTCCTCGCGACCAACAAGCCGTGTAGAGACTCCGACGAGGATACAACGTTCTTTTGCGCCTTGAGCTAATTCTATCATAGTATTATTGTATTGATGATTCTCGTTTGCTGACACGGGCAACCAGCATCTCTATAAGAGTAACGATCAGCGCAGCGATGAGGAAATATTTCCACAACTCCACGCCGAACCGTGATTGAAGAACCACCCGCTGCATTTCCTGTGGCTGTTGAATGTGTGTAACGTTCGACGGTTCAATGCCGAGTCGTTTAATTATTTTTTCGATGTCGGGATCCGAAGCTTTTTGAGTGTTGGATTCCGAGGGGTCTACATTGACGGCAAATTTTTGAATGATGGTCTTGCCTGCTTTTGCGGCATACATACCGGTTAATTCGGTCCCTGAAAACCGTATGTTAGTATGAGAACTCGTCGACGCTGAAAGCATTGTTTCCACTGTTGCCGGATTTTCAATTGACCATTGCTCTCCCGTGTGCCCTGTTTTTTTGATGGAAATTTCATCTCCTGCAATATGTTCGCTCTGCTGTGATTGTTCTTGCGCAAGGTACGATACGGAGCGGTGAAGAAGCGGCACGAACAATCCTTTGAATGGAAAATCGGACCACGCGAGATTTGCGGCTACGCTAAAAAGCAAAACGTGTCCGTTGCCAAGTTGTTGGTCAATAAGGAAAGAAGATCCGTTTGAGAGAGTGATAATTGGCGTTGAATGTGCCGTCAGGCTGTATCGAACCGATGTGTTAATATGAGGTGATTCGATGGATCGTTGTACAGGACGACCGGTTGCTGGGCGTTGCGTTGATTTGGTTAATTGTTGCTCCTCGAACATTCCCTGAAACACGGGGTGCCGAAATTCAACCGTCTCGAATTCGACAAATGAATTGTTGTCATTTTTTGTCGTTTGTGATGCCGCAACATCAATGCCTGCAATCGGTGGAAGCTTTGACGCACTTGCAAAAGAATTAAAAGTGTTCATTTGAACATGCGGTCCTGGAAAAACAATCAATCCGCCCCCATTGTTAACAAAGGATGAAAGTTGGCTTGCCTGCGCGGTCGAAAGATTTTCCGGATTCGAGAGCACGATAACATCAGCCCCGTTAATTTGGGAAGAGCCAAGTCTATCGGTGTTAGACTCTTGCAACTCAAACGCCGATCCATTGGAAGATTGCCGCGTCGCTAAGGCAAGTTTACTATACTGAAAATCTGTAGTGTTGCCTACGAGCAAAACGCGAATACGCTCCGGGATGTGCACGGTAAAATATCTTCGATTATCATATTCCAGCTCATCATCTTCAAGCTCAACGAAGCCATCAACGAAGCCGGCGGCGGTCGGGGTAACTGTGAACTCCGCATCAGACGTGTTGCCGCGTTGAATATCAAGAGTGCGCTGGGCTGAACGGGTTCCGGCAAGAAAAACGCTGACGACATGGTTCTTTACATGTTCAGTAGAATAATTTCCTACGCGCACGTTTACCGTAAACGGCTTCCCCAATTCAAAAATTGTGTTGGGGATCGAAACGGATTCGATGCCGAAATTTTGCGGTGTCCGGCTGCCGGCAGGCACAAAAAAGAAACGGACTTCCGGAGGAAATAAATTTTCCTGAATTGCGGCACTGACCCCTTCTGTCTTTATAGCTCCCGTTTGAAAATCCGAAAAAACGTAGACTTCCTTGTTGAAATTCGATGAACGTGCCAACAGTTTTGCGCTGTAGCGGAGTGCATCTTCAATCTTTCTATGGATGAAGGAAGGTTTTATTTCGTTGATAGTGCCGTGCAGCAAAGAAAAATCCCTGCTGGCGGATTGTCCTTCCGTTGATATGGTGGCGTTGATGTCCGAAAGTTTGATGAGAAATACTTCGTCTCCATCTTTCAGCAGGTCAACGACGCCGATTGCCGCCTGCTTTGCTTGTTTGAGCAAATCGCCCTTCTCATCCGTTGCAGTCATGCTATATGAATCGTCAATAATCAGCACGGCGGTCGTTTTTGCGTGCGTGCCGAGGCTTCCTATAATTGACCCGCGGAGCGTGGGTCGGGAAAAAGCCAGCACCAGAAAAACAACCAATAACGTCCGCAAGATGAGCAGTAATATCTGCCTGATTTTCAGCCGCCGAATTTTCGTTTTCTGCAATTCCTTAAGGAATGTCAGCGTGCTGAATTCTATGGTACGCAGTCGGAATGTCATTTTCCGGTAAAATCACTTGATTGCCATTAGTCTCAACATAAGCCGATTATGAGCTAAAATCAAGGGAAGGTGGACATCCTGACCGACAAAAAATTTAAAATGGGAACAAAACACGCCGGGCTGCGTCCAAAGAATATAAATTCACCACTTTCCAAAACACATCGATGGAGTTTTTTTCAATGCGAATTGCCCTACATTTTTTCTCGGTTCTTGTTCTTATTGGTTCAGTTTTTTCAATTGTGCCGGCACAAGAGCAAATGCAACAACTCAGGTTTGACCGATCTAACTCTGCGCTTATCCCTGAGATTGGGACAGTCTTCACCAAGCCAGACAAAGATGGTCCCATCAAGGTGGGCTTCAAATTGCCTAATGAAGGTCAAGTCGTGGCAGATTTTAAGATGAGCGATGTTGTGTTAAGCATCAATAACAAAGCCGTGAACACATTAAAGGAACTTGAAAAACAATATGCCGGCATGAAAGTCGGTTCGACGATCATATTTGAGGTCGAGAGAGAGGGAAAGAAGACTACCGTTGCATTCAAAAAACCGCAACCGTCGCCCAATGATGGCAAGCCGATGATCATTCATCGTAATAGCCAATAGCCTTATCTAGATTCATTGGCACTATTCAAAAGGAACTTCATGAAATTTGCGAAACAACTTTTGTGGTTGTTGTGTCTGTTGCTTATCTCCAACCTCGTCTTCGCTCAAACGACAACAAATTATAATCCGCGTGATGATCAATATAAATTATTGGGACTAAAACGGGCATTGGATGCGTATAATCTTGCCAAGGTGGAATATGACCGTCAGAAGGAGATGCTTGAGAAGGGATTGATTTCAAAAGCCGATTTGGAGAGGAGCGAGAGGAGTTACCGTGAAGCCGAGGTAAATTATCAACAATCATTGCTCGCAGTGATTTATGAAAAGCGTTACATCTCCATTCAGAAAGCCATTAAGTATCAATTGGCGGGAGGACAGCGCCGCGTTCGTTTGACGCTTGCCAATATGACCAGCGGGACAAGCGATATTAAGCAACTGCTTGGTGTGGATGAAAATATTTATTCCCTTGTCCAGCCGGATGTGATTACGGATGTGTATGTTTCGATTTTGAACGAGCAGGGCGCTATCATCAGCCAGCCGTACGAAATAAAAGTGGAAGCTTTGAAAGTCGGGGAGCCGCCGACGATTGAGTTTAACTTGCTTCAAGATGTTGACGTTGCTTCCATCAGGTTTATCTATGGAGCAAGCCAAGATACGAAGCGCATTTATTTTCAAAAAGATGCGTCCTCCAACCGTGTGGCAATTACAACGGAGCAGTTCAGTCAGGAAGCTCCGCTTGGCTCGACAGCCACCTATCGAATGCGCATGGAGCTTTTTTCCAGCTCAGAAACGGTCTTTCGGTTTGAGGTTGTCAATCTTCTCGACCAATTGAGCATTTACTTCCAAGATCCGCAGACCTCCGCACGTATCACGCAGTTAAAATATACGGAAGGGGTCAATACGAAGAATATTTCGCTCAATGTCCTGCTTCCACAGCGAGCGAATGATGCTTTGAAAATTGATAAACCGATAAAATTTTATGTGCTTGCTATTCCGCAGGGAAGCGATTTTCAAATAGGCAGAAATACAGCGATGACGGAAGAGCAAATTCGGAAACTGAACGTAGGATATGCTCAATTGGAATTAGTCCCGCGTGGTGTTGGACAAATACTGGTGCAGGCGCAGCAACTTTTTTTTGAGATAACCCCTGGTCAGAGCGTTGCTATGAATGTGGATGTGGTGAACGAAGGTTCCCGATGGATTGATAATCTGCGCATAGATGCGGATATCCCTTTGAATTGGACGAAAGTCATTGAACCGAATGTCGTTGATCGTCTCGACCCGACAGTCGAAAAACGAATTTCATTTAAGTTCACGCCTCCCGCCGATGTTGGCGTTGGGAAATATGATCTTCGCGTGCGTGTCACCGGCAAATCAGACAACCAGCCGCTCGAGTCGGAGCCGCGCACGGTAACAATTCAGGTGACGCCGAAAGCGAACGTAGTTGGAACGGCAATTATCGTTCTCGCAATTGTCGGGTTGGTTGCCGGTATAGTTGTGTTCGGGATACGATTGGCGAAACGCTAACAAGAATGAATACATAGGAGATACGCCTCATGGAGCAACACGCAACAATTTCAGCGGAAGGTCTCACCAAAATTTATGAAGACGGGGTCTGCGCCCTCGATCACGTGTCATTTGCAGTCAAGCCGGGAGAAATATTCTGTCTCTTAGGCGGAAACGGAGCCGGCAAAACGACGGCGATCAATATTTTTCTGGGATTCATACCGCCATCGCAAGGGGTTGCAAAAATTCATAATGTAGATATACACCGTGATCCACTCGAAGCAAAAAAATACGTCTCTTACCTTTCGGATGTTGTCATGCTGTATCCGAATTTTACCGCCCGGCAAAATCTCGATTTCTTTGCGCGTTTGGGGGGCAAACATGCCCTTACGCGTGATGATTATTACACTGCATTACGACGCGTGGGATTGCAGGAGAAAGCGTTCGAGCAAAAATTAAAAGGTTTTTCCAAAGGCATGCGACAAAAAGTGGGGCTTGCTATAGCCATCATCAAAGAATCGCCCGCAATTATTTTGGATGAGCCGACAAGCGGGCTTGATCCCAAAGCGGCGAACGAATTTCAAACGACGTTACTTGGGCTGCGTGCGCAGGGCAAGGCGATTCTTATGAGCACGCATGATATTTTCCGCGCAAAGGAAATTGCTGATACGGTCGGTATTATGAATGAAGGCAAGATGCTCGCAATCAAATCGCGCAAAGAGCTTGAGCACGAAGACCTTGAGCAGTTGTATCTGAATTATATTCACGGCAAAGTTGCCGCGTAATTTCACCACAGAAAGAATGGCTGGAAAAATCTATGCTACGCATACTCGTTGAAAAAGAACTACGCGATATTTTATACTCCACCAAATTTTCCATCACGTTTGGTGCCTCTGCATTGCTGGTCATGCTGAGCTTTTACGTTGGCATTCGGAACTATCAGGAAAGCATGCGCGAATACGAATCGGCAAAGTCCGTTAACGTGAGTACTATGGCGACACTCACGGATTGGAACGGCGTTCAGCATAAAGTGTTCCGGGAGCCCGAACCTCTTCAAGTGTTAGTGAACGGAGTGGCGAACGATGTGGGGCGAACCACCGATATGCGCGTGCGCGGAGAACTTTCGCTGTTCAACAGCCGTTACAGTGTTGATCCTCTTTTCGCCGTGTTTCGCTTTCTCGATCTTAATTTTGTGATCGCCATTGTTTTCAGCCTGTTTGCCATTTTATTCGGGTATGACGCGATCAATGGAGAGAAAGAATCAGGCACGTTGAAACTCGTTTTTTCTAATGCCGTTTCCCGCGCAGATTTTATTCTCGGCAAATTGTTTGGCAGCATCCTTGCCCTCATCGTCCCCCTGATTGTACCGTTCCTTGTCGGATGCCTTATGGTGATTGGCTTTGGGGTGCCGATCTCTGCCGATGAATGGATAAAACTGCTTCTTATTATCCTCTCAGGCTTTTTATATTTCGGGGCGTTTCTTGCAGTCAGTATTTTTATTTCCGCCGTCGTTTCGAAATCGAGTGTCTCATTTCTTTTTTCTCTCGTGGTTTGGATTTTTTCCGTTCTCATCATTCCCAAAACGAGCATCCTGGTTGCTTCTCAAATTGCCAAGGTGCCTAATGTTGATGCCGTCGACGCGCAAAAGCGTAAATTTCTTAATCAACAGCTTGCAGGGCGTCAGCAAAAAATGCAGCAATTTATGCAAAGTGCCACATTTGACGAGGGATTCTCCAATCGTTTCAACGCGTTCAATGACAGTATCTCCAAAATCTACGAGAAAGAACGCGAAACTTTTTTTCAGCGTCTCAATGAAGATTGGCGCAACAAGAAAGAATGGCAGGAACGATGGGCATTCAGGTTGTCGCGGATTTCACCTACGGCAATATATCAAATTGCTTCTTCAAATTTGGCCGGAACTGACGTGGCATTAAAGCAGCGCTATTTAGAAGCGGTGAATAAATATCAAGAACAGTTTGGGGAGTTTATGATGAAAAAGGGAGTGTCCATGGGAGGAATGAGGGTTGTGATTCGCTCTTCAGGCCAACAAACTCAAGAGGAACAACCCAAACCCATCAACGTTTCCGAGTTGCCGCAGTTTGTAGAAACGAGGGAAAACGTTGCCGCGGCTTTTTCGCGTGCAGTTCCTGATCTTGGGTTCCTTGTTGTCCTCAATATTGTTTTATTTGCCGCCGGCTTCGTCGCTTTTTTAAAATTTGATGTGCGATAGTTTTCCAACACCCTAACCGAGGAGACGATATTTTATGTGGAGAATTTTTTTGGAAAAAGAGTTAAAGGATTCCCTTCAAAGCGCACGGTTCGTTGTTACGTCGCTCGTGAGTATCGCTCTGATCGCCCTGAGTTTTTATTTGGGCATTGCTCATTATCAAGCCAGGCTGAGCCAATATGAGCAGTCACAGCAAATGATGCTCGAAACGGCATCACAGCAAACAAACTGGATGGCGGCTTCTGTTTTTGCATTTCGCAAACCTGACCCGATGGAGGTGTTCGTCAACGGCATTAACAGCGATATTGGACGATACTCGGAAATTAACCAAATGCGCGGCATCAAATTGGTGCGAAGTGAATTTGGCGACGACCCGATGCTTGCCGTATTCCAGTTTCTTGATCTTTCATTTGTCGTGCAAATTGTGTTAAGCCTGATGGCAATTCTTTTTACCTATAATGCAATCAATGGTGAGAAAGAAGGCGGCACGCTGAAGCTTATTTTTGCCAATCAGATTTCGAAAGCGGAATTTATTTTAGGGAAATTGCTCGGTAACTGGGTCGCGCTGCTTGTTCCGTTCATTATTTCATTTTTAATCGGAGCCATGCTGATTATTGCGATGGGCGTGGAGATGAGTGCGGCGCATTGGGGGCGTTTTGCGATCTTTGCGTTCTCGGCAGTCCTCTACTTCACGTGTTTCATGCTCATTGGCGTTTTTGTTTCGGCTCTGACCAAGCGTTCGAGCCTTTCCTTTTTAATTCTTCTTGTCTGCTGGATTGTATCAGTGCTCATTATTCCAAAGGCGGCAACAATGCTTGCCGGCCAAGCGATGCCTGTTCCTTCAGCCGATGAGATCGAAAGCCGAATTGCGAGTTTTTCAACGCAGGCGCGTACGGAATTCTTTGCAAGTATGAACAAATTATTTGCGGAGCGGTTTCGTCCTGTTGAAGGCCAATCGCAAGAACAAAGAGATCAGTTCGTGCGCGAAAATCAAGAACGATGGCAACAAGAGGAGAAAGAGATCCGCGAGACCATGGATAAGAAAATTGCCGAGTATAGCGCACGGCAGTACGAAGATTTGTATAATCAAAAAAACAGCCAAGAGCTGTTAGCGCTCTCACTGTCAAAATTTTCTCCCGCATCCGCCTTCCAGCTTGTTGCGATGAAGCTTGGAGGAACGGACACAGGATTGAAGCGCCGCTATGAGGATGCAATGAAAGATTATCGAAAACAGTACACGAATTTCCTCTCGGATAAAGGGGGCGGGCATGGCGGGATCCGCCTTAGTGTCTCGAACGGACGAGGCACGGTTTCAGCCGCTGAGCCGAAGAAAATTAATATTGCTGAGATGCCTAAGTTCAGCGATCCGGTATACGGAGCAGGGGAAGCAATCAATGCTTCATTATTTGACGTCGGATTGCTGGCGCTTTTCAATATACTGGCATTTGTTGGGGCGTTTGTTGCGTTTCTTCATTATGATCTTCGATAGCATGATGTGCAATCACTCGACTCTTTGAAAGTATACAACTTCAAAGAGTCGGTGTTTTATTCCATTCAGGTTTGTATCCCTTCCATTGCAATTCGGCTCATATTTCGGTACTTTTGTTTCGCTATGTTCAAACGGTACAAGAAAATATTCTTCCTACACGTTGTTTTGATCTGCCTGGTTTTGCTTGCTACATCCTCTGTCACTGCATTCCAAACATCGAATCCTTCTGTAAGCGGTTCAAAAATTATTCAGCCTGTGTTTCGCGAGTCGCCCTCGCGCATTCCCAACATTCTGCCGTTCAAAAATTTGAAACGCCCTAAAGTTGCCTTGGTGTTGAGTGGTGGAGGTGCGCGTGGTGTCGCGGCAATCGGCGTCATAAAGACTCTGGAGAAATTGGGGATTTCCGTTGATTTCATCGGTGGAACAAGTGTCGGAAGCATTGTCGGTGGTTTGTATGCTTCAGGATACTCCACGCAGCAGTTGCAGCGAATGGTTGATACTACCAATTGGAACGATGTTTTGAGCTTCAATGATGATGCGCGGCGCTCCGATTTGTTTCTCGATCAAAAACAAGCCAAGGATAAAAGCATCCTGACGGTGCGGTTCGAAAAACTTCAACCGATTATCCCGCAATCGTTTTCCACTGGTCAACGGCTGACGAATTTTTTGAACTTGCTCTCATTGCAAGGTATTTATCATCCTAACCCCAGCTTTGATAATCTTCGTATTCCATTTCGCGCCGTCGCGACCGACCTTGTTTCCGGCAAGATGATCGTGATTGACAAAGGAGATTTAACCGAAGCGATGCGGGCAAGCATGTCTGTTCCGCTTCTGTTCAGTCCCGTGGCAAGAGATACGACGAGATTATTGGATGGCGGCCTTGTATCGAACATTCCCGTGGATGTTGCGCGTGAGTGGGGTGCCGATATCGTCATCGCGGTTGATGTGACAAGCCCGTTGCGTCCTGCGGCGAACCTCAACGCACCATGGGAAATTGCCGATCAGCTTATGGGCATTATGATGCAATCTGCAATCAAAGAGCAGTTGGCAAAAGCGGATATTGTTATCCGTCCCACTATCGGCAACCATCTGTCAAATGACTTTACTGGTCTCGATTCTCTCATACAGCAAGGCGAAGAATCTGCGCTGCACGCACTGAAAGAATTACAGTCGTTGCTTGCGGCAAAATCCTTCCAGTTGATGGCAGCAACGGAAAGCTCAAAAGTATTCTCTAACGCAAAATTCCAATTTGATGCGCTTTCGCTTGAGCAGGATTGGCTTACGAAGATTATGTCTCTTGCAAGAAAATCGGATATTGCTGAGCAAGAAGTTCGGGCGCTGGTAACAGCAATGTACCGCACCGGTGATTTTGAACGCGCCGAGGTTTCCGTTACCGAAAACCCGGATGGCTCGGTGTTGCAGTTACACGCTGAGCTCAACCCTATCCTGAAATCGGTAAAGATTGAAGGGACTCGCTACCTTAGCGCAGATAGCCTCCTTGAGATTTTCCAGCCTCTTCTCGGTCATAGGATTAATCTGTTTGAGACGCAGAAAGCGATGGAAGCGGTGCTTGCGGAATATCGCGATAGAGGATACTCTCTTGCGCGCATTCGCGATACCAAGTTTGATCGCGCCAGCGGCACAGCGACCATTCTTATTGATGAGGGCATGGTATATCGGCGCGATATCCGCGGAACAGAGAAAACCAAGGACTATATCATTTGGCGCGAGCTGCCGTGGGAAGAAAAGGACGTATTTCAAGTCTCTAAAGTCTCCGAAGGGATTGCAAATTTATACGGCACAAACCTCTTCGAGCAAGTTTCGGTCAACGTGGAAGAGGAAGGAGAGCAAGGCGAGCATCTTATTGTCGTTATTAAAGTGAAGGAGCGGAGCACGGAGTTGATTCGTTTCGGGATGAAGGTTGATAACGAGCGCAATATTATTCCCTCTATTGATATCCGCAATGAAAATTTGTTCGGTGTGGGTGCTGAGTTGGGAGTGAATTTTTCCGGTGGTGCGCGCAACCGAAGCGCGCTGGCGGAGTTTAAAGCCACGCGTATCTTCAATTCGTATTTGACCTTCAATCTCAAAGGGTATTATACTTACCGCGATGTGAATGTGTATGCTGACGAGCCTGTTGATGACCCGTTGCGGTGGAATCGTATCCGTAGCGGTGAATATCGCGAATTGCGGCAGGGCGGCTCTATTACCTTTGGAACGCAACTCGAACGCCTCGGGACGGTAACGGTTGAGACGCGCTTGGAGAGTCATAGAATTTGGAGCTTCTCCGGTCCTTCCTTCCCAACGCAAAGCTACCGTATCGCTTCGGTGAAACTCGGAACGAAGATAGATAACCTCGACCGCTTTCCGTTTCCGAGGAACGGCATCGTGATGAACTTTTTCTACGAATCATCCTTGCTGCCGCTGAAAAAGGATGTGAGTTTTACGAAAATGCTCTTTACCTACGAGATCTATCAGACGCATTTTAAGCGCAATACGCTGCATCCGAAGATCGTATTCGGATATGCAGATGAGACGCTTCCTCTTTCCGAGCAGTTTAGTCTCGGTGGACAGCAAAGCTTTTTTGGATTGCGCGAGGATAACTCACGCGGCCGCCAATTATTTGTCGTAAGCCTCGAATATCGTTACGAAAGCCCGTTAAAAATATTTTTCGATACGTACCTCAAAGCACGGTACGATTTCGGCTCTATTTGGGAACTGCCGCGGCAAATTCGCTTGGAAGACTTGCGGCATGGCATTGGCGTAGGCCTCGCGTTCGATACGCCCATCGGTCCCGCAGAATTTTCCGTAGGAAGAAGTTTTTTCATCAGGAACGATTTGTTCAATAATCCGCTTAGCTTCGGACCGGTCCTTGGGTATTTCAGCATAGGCTATGAATTTTGATGATGGAAAATCGTCTCCGAACTCGGCTTTCCCTTCTCACAAAAAGTCCCTATATTTCCAGAAAAATTAACCAATTAACTACTCACCAGTTTCCGCCAAAGGCGGACCCCGTCGAACGGGGCAAGTTGTGCCTGCAACGCAAACCAGTTAACCAGTTAACGAATCCTATGTCAACCAAACTTCCGTCGTCTGTCGTCGAATCTCCGTCAGAATCTCTCGAAAAATTTGCATATTCGCTTGTCGCTGATATTGCCACTCAAGAACCGAACGACCGCCACCGCTTGGGCTATCACGTATGGTTGTGGCTGTTAGAGCGCAAAGGAACTCTTGAACAAGCGGTGCAAGTTTCCAGCGCACGCACCCAGCTCCCGCTTGGGGAAGTTTACAAAATTCTCGCAAAGAGGATTGAAGAAAAAGGAATTAAGCTTTTGTAAAAGTCATCTCAAAAATGATTGATGACAGTTTTTTCAGGGTTGAAACCCTCATATTGATAGAGCGTATGCCACATCCTGTCCCGCGATGCGGTTCCGTTTTTTGGAATCCCGCCATGCCTGCGGTCCCGTTTTTCGGGATCCCGTACAGGGGGACAGGCAGGCTCAATGAACGGAATCCAAAAGCGGGAGATGCTGAAAAGCGCAAAGGACGTGGTTATGATTCTGGAAAGGGAGTACCTTAATAACCCCGACCTTTAGGTCGGGGAGAGAAAAGCAACAAAAACATACAGGGCTTTTCCGCCGAAGGCGCCTGCCTGCCGCAGGCAGGGATGCGCCAAACAGATGGCGCACGCGTGCGCCTTTGGCGCAAGCCCTGACATCACAACAGAAATGGTTTTTGAGATGGCTCGTAACTATTTCCGCAACGTTGTTTCTTTGCCGTCAGTTGCTGATGAGGTGAGTAAGGAAGGAAGACTACTATGGATTTAGGGCTTAAGAATAAAGTTGCGCTGGTCGCAGCGGCAAGCCAGGGTTTGGGAAAAGCTTCCGCGTTTGCATTGGCTCAAGAGGGAGCAAGGCTTGTCATTTGCTCTCGGCGAGAAAAAGAAGTTCGCCAAACGGCAGAGGAAATCAGCCAACAAACGGGCTCAAAAGTAGTGCCGGTCGTCGCCGATGTCAGCAAGCAGGAAGACATCAAAAAATTTGTGGGTGCGGCACTGAAGGAATTTGGTACAATCCATGTGCTCGTGAACAACGCTGGCGGTCCGCCCACGGGGCACATTACTTCGATGACAGATGAAGAATGGGAAAAGGGAGTTCAACTGACGCTGATGAGCGCCGTGCGATTAAGTCGCGAGGTATTGCCGATGATGGAAAAACAACAGTGGGGAAGAGTGATCACGATTGTCTCTTTGGTAGCGAAACAGCCCCTGAACGAATTGCTTATTTCTTCAACACTGCGCCCCGGTATTTTAGGACTGATGAAAGTTCTTTCCAACCAATATGCCCAGCACAATATTACTGTCAACACCGTGTGCCCCGGATTGATTCTAACGAAACGGCAAGAGGAGCTTTCTGCTTCCCGCGCGGCTGAGAAAAAAATGACGTTTGAAGAGTATCTCGCTGACTCTGCAAAAGCTATTCCCACAGGAAGGTTAGGCAGACCCGAAGAGATCGGCAACGTCATCGCGTTCCTTGCCTCTGAGCAGGCAAGCTACATCAACGGAGTGAATTTGCTGGTGGATGGAGGGATTGTGAAGGGAATTTATTAAGAAGTGCAAAGTGTGGATTTCTACAACATCCCCGGCATCTTTAAGATGCCGGGGATATGGTACCACTAATATTGGTTTGTAGGGGTGAGGGAACCTCACCCCTACGTGCTTTTACTAACCAACTCTCTCATAATCTACAAACGTAAACCCGTCTCGTACTTCTTTATTAGTAAGTTTATACACCGTTCCGATCAAATGCTCGTAAGGGGGAAAAAACGTATCGCCCTCCACCTCTTGGTCCACTAATGTAAGATGAAGCGCGTCCGCTTGATCTAAGAGTTGTGCAAAAAGCTCCCCGCCTCCGATAACGAAGATTTTTTCTTCCCTTTCTAACGCTGTGAGAGCATCCGCGAGGGAATGGTAGGTTTCAACGCCGGAAATTTCTTTTGAGGAGAGAACGATGTTCCTGCGGTTCGGAAGGGGTTTGCCTAAAGATTCGTATGTCTTCCTCCCCATGAAAATCGTATGACCCGTTGTCAATTGCTTGAAGCGCTTCAGGTCTTCGGAAATGTGCCACGGTAGCTTCCCGTCTTTGCCGATAACGCGGTTACGGCTTATCGCCGCAATGATGATGAGCTTCACACTGCGACCTCGAACTTTATCGGCTCGTCGCACTCGTATCCCACAAGCGTAAAGTCCTCAAACTGCAACTGCTCGAGCGGTTTCTTTACGATTTCAAGTTTTGGGAGCGGTTTTGGCTTCCGCTTGAGCTGTTCTTTCAACCCGTCAATGTGGTTCACGTAAATGTGGGCATCAATAATTGTGTGGCTGAAGTAGCCGATTTCAAATCCCGTTTCGTGTGCTATCGCCTGCGTCAGCAGTGAATATGCCGCAACATTGAATGGAATGCCGAGCGCAATATCTCCGGAGCGCTGCGTGAGATGGCAATTCAGTTTGGTACCCTGCACGTTGAACCCAAACGTATAGTGGCATGGAGGAAGCTTGCTGTGCAAAGCATTACCCGGCTCCCATGCTGTAACAATCATTCTGCGCGAGTTGGGATTTGTTTTGAGCGTTGTAATAACCTCTGCAATTTGGTCAATCTCCTTGACTTCATATTTGCCTGTTGCCGGATTGATTTGCGCGCTGGGGAACCTGCGCCAGTAGCGCCCGTAGGCGGTTTCGAGATTGCCGTTTTCATCAGCCCACGCATCCCATATTTTTGTGTGCTTGCGCAGGTTGCGGATGTGATCCTCGCCCGAAAGATACCACAGAACCTCGTGCAGAAGGGACTTGAAGTTCATTTTCTTCGTTGTTAACAAAGGGAACCCTTCGCTTAAATCAATTTTATAATATTCGGAAAAACAAGAAAGCGTATCCACGCCGGTCCTGTTCTTCTTTACAGTTCCTTTTGTTAGTACTCGCTCCACGAGGTCGAGGTATTCTCTCATCGTATCTCCGTAATGGTTGTTTCTCCGTGAGGGTTAGAATGTCTATAACTTTATAGCTTTATCGTTTTCCGAGAGAAAATAAAATATCAAACATCAAATAGCAAAAATTAAATTATGAGTCGAAACTTCTGAAATATTCTAAGTTTAGTCACCCCCGAGCGCCCGCCTGCCGTCGGGCAGGGAGTCGAGGGGCGAATTTAATCAAAAGAATTCCTCGATGCTTGCATCGCGGTAAATAGGCTAAAAACAAAATCTTTTTACCTATTCAGGTACCTCGACACTTGTGTCGAGGAGGTTCATTTCAAAAACATGATTCGATGGAGATTATCCCGCCGTATGGTTCGACTCCCTGCCTGCCCCGTTTTACGGGGCAAGCCGGCAGGCAGGCGCTCACCATGACGGCGGGACTCGCAATGACAATCGCCTTACTTTGTCGTCAAACTTTTAAGTCGTTGCGCGGCTTCTTGCTTTGCCTTCTTTGTAAATGCCGAGTATGTCAGTATTTGTTTCATCAAATCTTGCGGGTAACTGTCTTTCACGTCGGTGATTGCGCCGGAAGCATCCATCACCGGCTCGTACTCCGGCATCACGAATCCAATATACGAAGCCACATCGAGATGTTTGATGCGCTCGATCACTTCATCGCGCAATGCGGTATCTATTTTCAATCCGTAGGTGTCAATAAGCTTCTTCGCGCCCGCTAAATCGCCTTCCGCCTTGATGCGCATGACTTCGGCAAGCAGCTTGCCGACCATCTCGCGCATTTTTTCGTAATTGACTACCTTCACATACGTTTTGCCATTGTTCTTTTCCATCGTAACGGCATCGGAGTTTTTATAGATATACATTGCAACCATCTGGCGATTTTTCATGTGATCTTCCTCAATCTGATCGCCATGCCGTATGCGTCGTAACTGAAGCAGGAGGCCATTGCGCATATAAGAGTTGTACATCTGTTTGGCAACGTCTTTGTCGGGGATTGATCCGAGTTCAATGAGCTTATCATCCCAGATATGCCAAAGGGCAACGAGATCCGCGCGGCCCTCTTCAAGCGTCGAATAATATCCGGGCAAGTATGAAGCGGGGTCGCCGCTGACGGAAGTCTTTCCCGAAGCATGGCCCAGCACCTCATGCAGTGCCGTGAGCATATTGGAAGAGAGCGAGCCATGCTTGAATTGCAAATCTTTCTCTGCTTGGTCGTAAGCGAATTCACCAGTAAGAATTTGTCCGCTCGATTTATCGCCCGCATCAATAATGTTGCCAAGAACGACGCTCTTACTGCCGTATTGTTCCCGTATCTTTTGCTCGTTCGGCAAGTTGATGCCGATGGGACTTACCGGGCCCGTGCCGCCGGAGGAGACCGCGATATCCACCACGTTTGCTGTGAGAGGCTTGATTCCCTGCTTCTTGTATTTAGTATCCCAGGGCATCTTGTCTTCGAAGTATTGTGCATTGGCGCCGATATCCCGAATATTTTTAGAGAGCACTTGATCGAACCAGAAGACG
>JACQBK010000120.1 GCA_016194505.1 Ignavibacteriales bacterium
AGGGGCAGCCAGAAGCTCCGATAATTTCTCAAACGAAACTTTGACAGTCTCTCCGCCCGTTTGCCCGTTCGAGAGCGCAATGGCTCCCAACACGGACCTCCCCTCATCCATCAAAAATTCCGTCGAGAGGTGCAGCACATCTGCTTTAGCGGCTCGAAGTTTTTCCCAAGAAGCTTCCCGCGAAATAAGAACTTTTGCCTCCTTAAAAAAGCTTCGAATATCCCTCAGCTCATAGTCAATGGACCAGTTTTTACCCGTCGGATTTCCCATGGCAACAATATCATTGATGCGGGAGGAGCTTGCAGTTTTGAATTTGAAGGACGAGAGCGAAGGCAAATAATCTACGCTCGTAATTTCGACAAGATACTTTACCGTTCCGTTCCGATCCTGCCGTTCGATGGTATGAAAAGGAAAGTTCTCAAATTCCGGGCTGGTGATAATGACCAAGTTCCGCTCGAATAACGGATCAACGGGGCGAAGCAGATAATCATACAACTGCGTCGAGAGCGTAGCAAAACGAGTCATAACCGGAACGCTTGCCTCCCCACCCGTTCCTGTGTAAACACTGGGGTCGTTCAGCAACCGTTTATATTCTTCCACAAGCGAAAAAAGCTTTTCCTTCGTCACGATAATACTTCGCACTTCGAACCGAGTTTTGGAAATGGCAAACACATGCAATTCACTGCCCGCCAACAGGAACCGCACTGCAAGCGTACCGCGGGGAATTGCATTTTGGATCTCTTGAAGCTTCAATGACCCTGAGCGCACTAACGGCTCATAATTGGGATGGACCTTCATAATGCGGGCGGAAAGGTCTTTCGTCTCCTGTTCGAGCCGTTCAATCTGTAAGCGAAGATTGTTCAGCCATTGTTCATCAGCGGCATTACCGCGTTTTGAAAGCAAACTGGAAAGTTCAATGTGCAGCATTCGTAATTCCCGGAGCTTCGTTCGGCAATTGTTCACATCACCGCTTACCGTGGATACCCGTACGGCTACTTCCGCGTCTTGAAGAACTTCATAATACGTTTTTGAAGATGCCCGCTCGAGTATGCGTAATGCTTCCTCATGGTTTTTTGTTTGCATGAGAACGCTTGCAAGCTGGGCATAGACATCATCCTTCCCCCGCATCTTTAAATATTCCTGGTACGGGCGGTGGAACTCCGGTTGGGTAAACTCGCCCAGCGTCCCTTCTTGAAGGCTCACTGCCTGCCGGAGCATGTCTTGTGATTTTGAAAGATTGCCGATGGACTCGTACAACCGGCCAGCTTGAGCGTACGCATAAGATTCGCCCGCATGGTGTCCGCACTCCTTAAACTGCCGGGCAAGCTGCAAAAACGACTGAATGATCTTTTCTGTTGCCTGCATTTTGCCGGTCGAGGGCATCATGTACTCATCGCAACGGATCGAGCAAAGTTCCGCATACCCTTCAGCGATGCGGTCGCCGCTTGCACGAGCAATGCCGCTGGCATCTGCATAATACTTTTTCGCGTCTGTATACCTGCCGTTGTCAAAATAGACATTGCCTATATGAAACAATAATAACGTCTCATATTCTCTGCCAATTTTTTTACTCCGTAACGTGTTGGCGGCTTCCCGGAACAGCCGCAACGCCTCGTTGAGGTTCGCTTGTGCCTTGTACACGAGACCAAGATTCATCCTCAAGCGAGCATCAAGAACAGGCTCGTTCGATTTTTCGATAAGCGTGCGGGCTTGTGTTAAAGAGTTCAAGGCTTCGGGATACCGATTCTGCCGCGCATAGATCTCGCCGATACGCCCAAGCGCAAATGCCGCAGAAGCATTGTTGCCATTGGATTGATAATACGAAAGAGCCGATAAATAACTGCGGAGGGATTCTTCAAAACGATCGGCAACAAAGGCTGTCGCCCCGATTTTCATTTCTATTTCAGCCTTCGTTTGCACATCATTAAACGCCGAGCTTAGTTGGCGAGCGGCTCCATAGTACGACAGTGCATCGTGGTATACCCCCATCGCATAATAGCTATCACCAATGAGGTTGTTGATTGTTATTTCGGATCGAAAATCATTCTCCTTTTTCGTCTTGCTTAAGGAGATTTCAAACTTGCCTAAAGCAGTGTAAAGCCTCCCTTCGGCAAGGTGTATTTGCCCCAAGTAGCGATGCACTTCGGCAACAGTGTGGTTTTGACCTCGCTGTTCAAACACCGGCAGGGATTGGACAAAAAGCGTCTCCGCTTGGCGGAATGATTTCTCCTCATACAGACCGACGGCGCGCTCGAATGAATCAGTCGCGTCGGTCAACGGCCGGTCGCTGAAATCACAACCCGCTATACCTGCGAAGAGGCCACTAAGAAGGAAAAAGATTTTTCGAATCATAGGAAGGTTATCGTAAATAAAATCCCGTCCTAACCGTGGTCGGGACGGGAAAATATAAGAAACTTGCAAACGCTCCGCAACTGATACTTTCGTTTATCGGAATGAAATGCCGACACCAGCCGTTGCAACCGGATGCTCGGAGAAGGAATAATCTGCATGAATATTGATGAAAAGCAGGAGAAATCGAAGCCCGCCGTGGAATCGAGATTTATTCTTCCCATCTACCGAAAAGCCTTCTATTTGGATAGTGCTGCCGGACTCAGGATTGTTGAACGAATACGGTTCAATATCCCATGTGGATTTTTCAAACTGAAAGCCGCCGTAGAGCGTCACCAACGCAAGGCTCTTGCTCACCTCGACTCCGTATGCAGTACCTGTTGCCGAGAGGATTTTTTTGTCATTATTATCGGACAACGTAAGTTTTTGCGTCATAAAATGCACAGAGATGTTGACGGGGATCAGCGGGATATATTGGTCAATATTGTGGCGCAATCCAAAACCGATAAAGTTTACCTTTCCTGCGTCGCCAACGCTCGTCGGTGGAATAAATCGCCCTATCACTTCAAGACCAAGCGGCAATCCGATTGATGCTTGAGGAACGAGCAGAGGAACATACTTCAAATCATAACCGGGAGGTGTCGTAAAGATCGTTTGATTCAGGAAAAGCCCTTTTTTACCTTTTACGTCAATACTTGTTTTCGTACCAACTGCCGTTGGTGCTCCTTTAATAATTTTATCATAATCACCATTCAGAACGCTGAGTGTAAGACCGGTTTTCGAGTCTTTCAATTGATCCGGCATGATAAAATCGTACACTTTATCCTCATCCTTCACGAACACTGCGCTCGCCTTGAGACCAATATCAAAACCCAAAATGCCATGGAGATCCGCTGAATAGTAAAATCCACTGTTCAAATCGGCACCCCAGCTTGAAAGAAGCGGCGTTAAATAGTTCACTGCATTCTGACCTGCGACTTTTGAAAGCTGTTTTCCC
>JACQBK010000119.1 GCA_016194505.1 Ignavibacteriales bacterium
ATATCAAAGGGGAAGTTTTCCATGTTAAATCGTCAAATGGGTTAGGAGAAAATTCTACGAAGGTTCGAGACGCGCACGGTGGAATTCAATACTTTGGTAAATTTAACTGGGCGTTGGTGTACGCAGGCCTGTCTCCCGGTTCCAGTCCGACTGCAAAAAGCCAATACAACGAATATTGGGGTGGACTTGTTGTGAAACTTCCGGAGAATACCCTTGCCGGATTCGATGGGAGCACTGCTACAATCCATTATCAAATAGGTACAGACACAAAGAATACGGGCGCCGAAAAAACCGGTCCTCAACTTGCCCAAATAACGAATGAGTGGACGAGATTAGTTCCCAGTGTCAACATCCGCTTCAAAGAAAAATTGGATATTCAAGCCGCCTATATGATAGCGGAAGACAAGAATTGGGCGCTCGTCGCTAATCCGGCAGCATCATTCAAATACAGCGGCACAGCAGTCGAAGCAGGCTATATGCCGAACGATACGTGGCATATCGGACTCCATTACGATAATTATCGTTCGACCGATAAAATTGCTGGAACCAGCAATTATGTCTTAGATTACCAACGCATCGTGCCAGCGATCACCTACATTGTGAACAATAATATCCGATTTTCGGTCTACTATGAAAAAGATTTGACGGATAAACCATCTGATCAGATTGTTGATCGCGTGTATCTGAATCTTAGAATGATGTTCTAAACGTGGTGTAGTGAAGAAAGGGGCGAGCGTTTCCTCGCCCCCTATCTATAAAAAAGTAAAACGGAAAGGGAAGTGTATGAAAGGGTTTTATCTGATAGTCGGTATTTTGTTAAGTTCTATTCTTTTTTTCTCTCTGACAGTAGCGCAGGATGAAAAGGGCGAGGCTGAAAAGAAAATTTTCACGGAACAAAAATGCAACTCCTGCCATTCCATTGAGGTCGTCGGATTAAAAAAGAGGCCGAATCAAAAACCGCCTGATCTTTCAGAGGTCGGCTCCGAGCAAAAAGCGGAATTCCTTGCAAAATATCTCAGAAAGCAAGAAACGATTGGCGGGGCGAAACATATGGTTGCATTCAAGGGATCAGATGAGGAGCTTGAGAAACTTACAAAGTGGTTGGAATCATTAAAGAAAAAATAGCGTGGATGCGCGCTTTGTAACGTAGCGGAACAACTCCTCTCGGATTTTTTGATAATACTGGACAGTCTCTTGATGTTCGTGGCAAAAGGAACATCAGAGACTGTCTTGGTTTATACCGGATTTTCTCCTTTTTGCGAATTAAAAATGCTCTATTCCCGTAGGGGAGAATAATTTACAGCAAAAATGGGTCGTAAACTCTTAAATCTTGCAAACAGTTAAAAATCTTTCTACCATTTGGCACTGGCACGGGAGTTGCCGTTTTACCGCAGGGTAATCAATGAAATATTAAATCTCCTGAAAAGAAGTTTCAGGTTTTTATTCCACTAAAGTCTGAATTTGCCGTGCTTAAATTGTCCACGTATTTATTGAGCCGTTTCCTTCGCCTGCCGACGTTATACGCTGCTGGTTTTTATTTATTGTTCGCATCTAACCTGTTTGCCCAATCAAAGGAAGATTGCCTCGCTTGTCATAGTGATAATTCTTTGACGATGGAGAGAAAGGGAAAGCAGGTCTCCATTTTTATTGATGATGGGGTGTTGAATAAATCACCGCACAAAAAATTGGTGTGCGTTGCTTGCCATGTGGGGTTCGATATGGGGAATGTTCCTCACAAAGAAAAAATTGAGCCGGTCAATTGCAAAACCTGCCACAAAGACGCGGCGCTGAAACACCCCTTCCATCCCCAGATGGTTCGCTCAAGCGGATCGAATGGTTCCCCTGATGTTTCTTGCAAGGATTGCCACGGCAAGCATGATATTGTTTCTCCAAAAGTTCCCGGTTCAAAATTCCATTCAGCCATGCTTGTCGAATCTTGTGGAAAGTGCCATGGCGATGTGAAGGAAATGTTTATTCACTCAGAGCATGGGAAAGCTCTTGCTTCAGGAGTGAAAGGCGCCCCCAATTGCATCACGTGCCATCAAAATAACATCGTACGGATAACCGCGACACAGGATTCCACACAGCGTAAAATCGCACAGGAGAAATTATGCTTGTCCTGCCACCTCGACAATCCTGATGTCCGCGCGCGTATCTCGCCCACTGCCGGATTTCTTACATCGTATCAATTGAGCGTTCACGGCTCTGCGCTCCACGGAGGAAATGGAAAAGCGGCAAATTGCATTGATTGCCATGGCAGCCATGAGATGAAAAAAGGCTCCGACCCGACTTCCCATGTGAGCAAGCTCCGCATTCCTGAAACCTGTGCAAAGTGCCACGCCGGTATAGCGGAGCAGTATAAGTACAGTGTCCACGGAGTAGCGGTGAATAAGGGTGTTGCGGACGCGCCCGCATGCACTGATTGCCATGGCGAGCATAACATTCTCAAGCACACCGATCCGCGTTCACCGGTTGCGGCGCGCAATGTTTCAGCCCAAGTATGTTCACCGTGCCATAGCTCTGTGAAGTTATCGCAAAAGTTCGGTTTGGCAAGCGATCGTTTCCGAAGCTATGCAAATAGTTATCATGGACTTGCCGGAAAGGCGGGCTCCGTGGAAGTTGCTAACTGCGCAAGTTGCCACGGTGTGCATGACATCAAGCCATCGAGCAATCCCTCGTCGAGGATTCACAAAAGTAATCTTGTGAGCACATGCGGTACATGCCATCCGGGAGCTAATGAGAACTTTACGAAAGGTGCAGTGCACGTTATCGCAACCGAAAAGAAGGAGGATGTTTTATACTTTGTTGCGACGGCATACATCATTCTTATCGTGGTTGTCGTCGGAGGGATGTTCATTCATAATCTACTCGATTTCATAAAGAAATCGAAACGCCAGTTGCTGCTCCGGCGCGGTTTGTTGCCGCGAGAACCTGTCGGTCACAGGCTCTATGTGCGAATGACATTGAGTGAGCGCCTCCAACATGGCACACTGCTCGTAAGCTTTACCCTTCTCGTTCTTACGGGCTTTGCGCTGAAATTTCCCGATGCATGGTGGGTTGCCCCGTTGAGAGACATCAGTTCGGTGATGTTTGAATTACGCGGCATTCTCCATCGCAGTGCCGCGGTGGTGATGGTGCTGGCAAGCCTCTATCATCTGTACTATATTTTCTTTGTTCCACGAGGAAAACAACTTATGCGTGATTTGCTTCCTCAGCTACAAGATATGAGAGATGCTGTCGGTGTTATGAAGTATAATCTCGGAATTTCAAGTGTGAAACCAAGGTTGGGCAGATTCAGCTATATCGAGAAAAGCGAGTATTGGGCGCTCGTGTGGGGTACCATGATTATGTCGGTGAGTGGCGTCATACTTTGGTTTGACAACACATTCCTTGGTTTGTTGACGAAGCTTTGGTGGGATGTTGCCCGCACCATCCATTATTACGAAGCGTGGCTTGCAACCTTGGCGATTATCGTATGGCATTTTTACTTTGTGATTTTTAATCCCGACACGTATCCACTGAATGTCGCATTTTGGAAGGGAACGTTGACAGAAGAGGAAATGGAAGAAGAGCACCCGCTTGAACTTGAAGAAATTCGCCGACAAGAAATGTCCGAGGAAATGGAAGATCTGGAAAGAGCAAAGACAGCCAAAAAGGATAAAACGGTAAGCAAGTAATGAGATGAATACAGTACAACCAAACGTACCGCGATTGTTTTCCAGCATTGCTTTCTTGTGGTTCGTAGTGATTGTTGCATCACTGAGTGGTACCCCATGCCTTGCACAGGAAAATAGTGATTGTCTTGCATGCCACAGCGATAAAGCACTAGCAGGAACACGCAAGGGAAAAACCATTGCTGTTTTTGTGGATGAAAAAAAGTTTGGAAGTTCCATCCACGGTTCCCTTGCCTGCATCTCTTGTCATACTGATCTTGAAAAGAAGGAGTTACCTCACGAGGAAGACCTTGCCCCCGTGAATTGTGGAACCTGCCATTCAGCAGAGCAAGAGTTGCACTCCAAATCGTTGCATGGGAAAGCTCTTTCCCGCGGCGACCCGCTCGCTCCATCCTGCAAGGATTGCCATGGCACGCACGATATACTTCCGTCAAGCAATCCTAAGTCAACAATAGCAGTGCTGCAAATTCCATTCTTGTGCGGAAAATGCCATCAAGAGGGAGCGCCCGTACAGCGACAGCGCACGATTCATCAAGACCACATTCTCGAAAATTTTTCTGAGAGTATTCATGGGGAGGGGTTGCTGAGGAAGGGTCTCGTTGTTGCCCCTAATTGCGCCTCCTGCCATACGGCGCATGCTATTCTTCCTCATACCGATCCAAGCTCGTCCATTGGTCGAAGAAATATTGCGGCAACCTGCACCAAATGTCACGCACTGATTGAACAGGTTCATCGAAAAATAATTAAGGGCGAGTTGTGGGAAAAAGAGGGGAACGTGCTGCCTGCCTGCGTTGATTGTCATCAGCCGCATAAAGTGAGAAAAGTGTTTTACACTCAAGGGATGGCAGATAAAGATTGTCTGCGCTGCCACGACAACAAGGATCTCAAAGCATCAAAGGATGGTCGGTTATTATTTATTCATACTGAAGAGTTAGCCTCTTCGCGTCATAACAAGACTTCGTGCAGTCAGTGCCACGCAGGTGTTAATGCTTCCCGTGTGCGGCCCTGCGAAACTATTACGCAAAAAGTTGATTGTGCCTCGTGCCATGCTGAGGTAGGGCAGCAGTATCAGAAAAGCACACACGGCGCGCTTATGGCGAAAAATGACCCGAATGCGCCCACGTGCAAGGAATGCCACGGGACCCATGGTGTTCTTGGAAAACTTAATCCGCAATCGGCCACGTTTGCAACGAATGTTCCTGATTTGTGTGCACGCTGCCATCGGGAGGGACAAAAGGCCGCGATGCGTTACACCGGTGGTCAGCACGGAATCATTGAGAGATATGCGGAGAGCATTCACGGGAGAGGGCTTAAGAAAAGCGGCTTGACGGTCACGGCGATGTGTACTAGCTGTCACACCGCGCATAACGTTTTGCCACACACAGATTCTTTATCCAGTGTGAATACTCAAAACCTCCCTTCAACGTGTGGACGATGCCACCATGGCATTCAAGAACAGTTTGTACAAAGTATCCATGCGACTTCGATAGGAAAGTCGGACAAGAAGCTACCGGTATGCAGCGATTGCCACAGCGCGCATACCATTCGTCGTGCGGATGAAGAAGGATTCAAGCTCGACATTATGACGAAATGCGGGCGTTGCCATGTGGACATTGCAAAAACGTATTTTGACACCTATCATGGCAAAGTATCGCAATTGGGATACACCAAAACGGCAAAATGCTATGACTGCCACGGTGCTCACGATATTCAGAAAGTTTCCGATCCACGCTCTCATCTAAGCCGGGACAATGTCGTATCCACGTGTCAGAAATGTCATCCCGGCGCCACACGCCGTTTTGCAGGCTATTTAACGCACGCTACCCACCACGACCCTGAGAAATATCCATTTCTGTTCTGGACGTTTTGGGGCATGACCTCGCTGTTGATCGGAACCTTCTTGTTTGGAGGAATTCACACGTTGCTCTGGCTCCCGCGAGCGCTGCAGATGCGGCGAAAACGTAGTAAAAAGGTACCCGACAAAAACGATACGAATCCTGAAAACAGTTCATCAAAGGAGAATGATGGAGCGAGTTAAACAGGAAGAAAGACAGTATCAGAGATTTTCGCGCCTAAATCGTGTGCTTCACGTTGTCATGATTGTAAGTTTTATGAGTCTTGCCCTTACCGGTATGACGTTAAAGTTTTCTTATACACAATGGGCGGTGATTCTTTCTCGTTTTTTTGGAGGGTTTGAATCGGCAGGATATATTCATCGTGTGGCGGCTGTGATGATGATAGGCCTTTTTGCAGCGCACTTCGTTGATCTTACTCGAAGGAAGCGAAGGGAGCACGGCACATGGCGCGCAATGATTTTTGGACCCGATACAATGCTTTTTAACAAGAGAGACTTACGAGATTTTATTGCATCGTTGAAATGGTTCTTGGGCAAAGGGCCAAGGCCTGAATATGGACGGTGGACGTACTGGGAGAAGTTCGATTACATCGCAGTATTCTGGGGTATTACCGTTATCGGCTCTACGGGGATGATGCTCTGGTTTCCGGAAATTTTTACATTGATTTTCCCCGGTTGGTTCATTAACGTTGCTACCATTATTCACAGCGATGAAGCTTTGCTAGCGGTTGGATTTATCTTTACAGTCCATTTTTTTAACACGCATCTGCGCCCCGAGAAATTTCCCATGGATATTGTGATTTTCACCGGCCGCATGCCGCTTGAAGAATTGCAGCGCGATAAACCCGCTGAATATAAAGCCCTTATCGAAAGTGGGAAATTAGAAGAATATCTTGTTGAGCCTTATCCTCCTATTGTGATTAGAACGGTGAAGGCGTTTGGCTGGACGGCGTTGGCAATAGGGTTTAGTATCGTGGTATGGATTATTTACGCTATGGTTTTTGCCTATCGCTAATGTGGAAAAAAATCTATACTTGTTGCTTCATGTGTTTATTTGATGTACAATTGGAGTGTTTTTCCAAGAGAGATTACCGCATAGAATAGTATGAAACGTATTTTCCCGACTTCTTTTTATAATCCGATAACGCTTATCGGCACCTCGATTGCTTTTGTAAGCTTTGCGCTGATTATTTTCCTGATGCTTTTAGAGCTTACGGCGGGTGAGCAGAAGCCTTACATGGGAATTATCGCGTTTGTCATTCTTCCCGCCATTCTCATCATCGGGCTTTTAGTTGCCATCGTCGGAATTATCCGTGAACACCGGCGCGCGAAGCGCAGAAAAGATAGCGAGGAATATTTACCAAGCATTGATCTCAATAACCCGCGTCATCGAACAGCGTTCCTGTATTTCTCTTTCGGGACTCTCCTGTTACTGATATTTTCCGCGTTTGGGAGTTTTAAAGCGTACGAGCATACCGATTCCGATCAGTTCTGCGGTGAAACATGCCACGTTGTTATGAATCCGGAATATACCGCGTATCAATTTTCACCCCATGCGCGCGTTGGATGCGTCAAATGCCATATCGGTCCCGGCGCCGGTTGGTTTGTGCGCTCGAAACTTTCCGGCACGTATCAAATGTACGCCGTGACATTTAACAAATTTCCTCGACCCATTCCGACGCCTATTGAAAATCTTCGTCCCGCGCAGGAAACATGCGAGCAATGCCATTGGCCCAAGCATTTTTTCAGCGAAAAGATGCACCAGAATACGTATTTTCTCTCCGATGAAAAGAACACAAAGTGGACTCTTGATTTGCTCGTTAAAATCGGTGGCGGGAACAGCGAAGCAGGACCCACCTCCGGTATCCATTGGCACATGAATATTAACAATGCGCTCACGTATGTGCCAATAGATTCACAGCGGCAGGTGATACCGTGGATTCGATCTCGCGCGCCCGATGGGAAGGTTACAGTGTATCGCAGCACTGACAATCCGATTAACGATGCGGATTTACAGAAATATGTTTCTCGAAGAATGGATTGTTTGGATTGCCATAACCGTCCGTCGCATATTTATCATCCGCCGCAGCGGTCGGTTAATCATGTTATGACGGCGGGATGGATTGATCCTGAGTTGCCGAGCGTAAAGAGTGTTGCCGTGAAGGCTCTAGAAAATCCTTATACCACGAAGCAAACAGCATTGGATAGTATTAAGCTTGTTATTGAAGAATACTACCAAACAAACTATGCGGAACTTGCCGCCAAGAAAAAAACGGAAATTGCACGAACGGTAGAAGAAGTGCAGAAAATTTATAGCCGCAATTATTTCCCGGAAATGCGCGTTAGCTGGAGAAAATTTAATAACAATATCGGGCATATGTATTACCCCGGCTGTTTCCGCTGCCACGATGGAAAACATGTAAGCGAAGATGGCAAAGTGCTTTCAAGGGATTGTAATATCTGCCACACTATTCTTGCTCAACAGTTTGAAAAAGACAAGCTGCGCATTTCTCTTGGGGGTATTGATTATCGCCATCCTGTGGATATAGGCGATGCCTGGAAACAAATGAATTGTAGCGATTGCCACAGTAACCAATAAAAGAAAACTATGAGCGATAATTTAACTGATCAGTCTGAATATACCAAACGGGATTTTTTGAAGATTGTCTTAGGCGGCAGTCTCATCGCTTGGCTGGCATCAATATTATACCCCGTGCTTGCCTATATGAAGCCGCCAAAACAGGCGGAGGTGGAGGTTAACAGTGTCAAGGTTGGGAAGTTGAAAGACATTGAAAAGGAAGCCGGGACTATTGTCCGCTTCGGCAATAAGCCCGTTATTCTCGTCCGAACTGTGAACGATGAGTTACGCGCTTTTTCAGCCACGTGCACGCACCTCGATTGCACCGTTCAATTTCGAAAAGACATGGGGCTTATCTGGTGTGCTTGCCACAATGGGAAGTATGATCTCAATGGTCGCAACGTCGCCGGACCGCCTCCACGGCCTTTAGATGATTTTAGAGTAATAATTCAAGGTGAGGACGTTTTCATTTCAAAAAAATCATGAAACCATACTGGAAAAAACTATACGATTGGGTTGATGAGCGCGCCCAACTTGGCGGCCTAGTTGAATTTTTAGGCAAAAAATACGTTCCCATTCACAGCCACTCGGTGTGGTACTATTTTGGCGGCGTATCGCTCTTTCTTTTTATTATTCAGGTTCTCACCGGCATTCTTTTGCTCTTGTATTACAAAAGCGGCGAGGAACTTGCGTTTGAAAGCATCCAATTTATCATGTCGAAGGTGCAATTTGGATGGCTTATTCGTTCCATTCATAGCTGGACGGCGAATTTGTTTATCCTTACCGCCATGATTCACATGTTCAGCGTGTATTTTGAAAAAGCATATCGCAAGCCTCGTGAAATCACATGGGTTACGGGTATGCTCATGTTTTTCCTCGCTCTTGGGTTCGGGTTTAGCGGCTA
>JACQBK010000113.1 GCA_016194505.1 Ignavibacteriales bacterium
CATTGTATTTGACTGCGGGCACTTCGACATGAATATCAATTCTATCCAACAACGGTCCGGAAATCTTTCCCATATACTTCTGAATTTGAGCCGGGTTGCAGGTACATTCTTGCTGGGGATTCCCATAGTTGCCGCAGCGACAGGGTTGCGTTGCCAAAGTACGGGTGGCGTCACCCTTTTAGCTCCACGACCGAACCCCCAAAAATATCCCAAAAAGCCAATATCTCTTGGAGACCATCTGAGAGCAAAACGGCTGGGACTCAAATTGACCCAACTAACGGCAAGTCAAATCCTTGGTGTGGATGAAATGACGCTATGTAACTGGGAGAATAAACGCTCAAATCCGATGCTCCACTTACTGCCCAAGCTTATTGAGTTCTTAGGGTATGACCCCATGATTGTGAAAACAAAAACTGTTGGTGAAAGGATTCTTCAATATAGAAAATCACGCGGAATAACTCAAAAGGAATTGGCAAGGCAGATAGGAATTGACCCTCCAACGCTCAGCAGACTGGGAAGGGAAAAGAAAGGTGTTTTTCCTCACATCTTGGAAAAAGTATCATCATTCCTTACAGCTCATGTTTTAGATGGCGGGGTGGTTAAACGATGAGTCGCTGCTCGAACGATTATATGTCCAAGGTGGGAGCCGTCCTTTACTCCAGTTACAACTCTTATGGAGTATTTGAATTGTTGTTGGGGGGTTGAATCAAACTCCATGGCTGAAAACGCTACCAATTTCCGTAAATGGATCGTCCTCAAAATGCGACTAATCGAGAGCAGGAAACCCGGCCTGGATTAAAGCCGGGTCTGCTCCAGAAAGACCAGCGTCGGCTATTTTGCGCTTTCGATGCTGTTGTAGGCAAACACCTTTGTACCTCCCTTTTCGATAAACATGCCCTTCAGCGTCAAAGTCTCGGCGGCGTACTGAACAAGTGCCTCGTTGGCTCCCTTCTGACCTTTGGCTGGCACAACGACGTACACTTTGCCAGTTTTCTCTTCAAGAATACCAACTGGCAAGCCGCCTTTAATACAGGCGATGGCACAGTCCTTATGCTCTTCGCCGCGTCCACCCATCATACCGGTAAGATAGCATTTGGTATCGATAATCTCACCTTTGATCGTGGCTTCTTTCATCGCCTTCTCTTGTGCCCCGAGAGAACCCGCAAGCGTTAAACCAACGATGGCAAGTGCCAAGAATAGTTTTGTGGTTTTCATACTGCTTCTCCTTGTATGTATATATATGAATGATGATTAGTTAGTATAGTGGAACAGGAATTGACTTACTCAACCGGCTATCGCCGTAGACAGCCCCAAGAACGCCGCCGTATATTAGGTGACCCATGAGACTGCCGACAACCATAAGCATTGGAGCGGGTGTATTCACTGCAAATACTCCGGCTCCCATCATCGGATTGACCATGACCTGTGCCATGAGCCACGGGATCAGCCCGAAGATCGCTCCCTTGACGGCTGGAGATCCGGGGAGCCGTAAAGCAATGATGTAGGCATAAAAAAGAGCAAGCATTGTGCCCACCATAAAATGCGCAAGCCACCCGGCCACAATAGGGACGCTCATGAAACCGGATAGCATTTTAGGAATGTTCATCTCCGGCATCCCCATCATCGGCGCGATGAATGTCAGCATCGTCATGGCGACAGTGCCTGCGACACCTGCGAGAAGTGCTTTTGTGTGATTTGGTTTTTGCATAGTGACTCTCCTTTATGAATGATTGATGATGAATTAAGATTTTCGGTCCAGTCGTCTGAGCTGACGATCAAAATCATCCCCTGAAAACTCGCCGTAGAACGCCAGTGTTCGATTGATGAACGTCGCCGGAAGGATTGTTATTCCGCGAGATTGAAATTCTTCTTGATCCGCTTCCCGATGATAGATTCTCTTTACCAACGGGAATCCGAGAGATGATTGCTCAAGCATCTCGACCACAGCTTTACAAGCGGCACAGTTTTCTTCCACAAAGACTTCCACGAGATTCATGGCTGGACCCTCAGCGCTTGAGCAAGAGCTTGCATGCGCGGATTGTGCAGAATAACGGGATTTGCCGTAGATTCGCCGCAGTATATTTCAAACGTCGGAATCACCCTTCGTCCACCAGACCAGTGAATGACCTTCTGGGCTGACCGTTCATCTTTGTCGATATCGATTTCTTCATAAGGAATATCATGGTCCTGTAGAAATCGCTTTGCCGTGCGACAATCTGCACACCATTGTGTTGAATACATTCGAATCTTTTGAGGCATAGATTTTTCCCTTTTTCTGAATTTGAACACTTCAAATATATAACCGTCGTTTCTTCCGAATTGTCCGCCACACGACACTTATACTCAGCCCCTTAAAACCCCAGAACCAGGGACGTTCTTACCACTTGATCACCGGGTAAACCACGAATACCAAAAGAAGCCCCGATCTTCAGGTCGAGCTTCTCAGAAGCAGAAATGTATATTCCGGGCGTCCAGCGAAAGTCCTCGATATTATCGAAACCTCCATCAACTTCAATCCCAATTCCGATGACGCTGACCAGATTTCTTTTCAATCCGAGAGCGAACCCGACCCCTTGTGAACCCGATTTCTCTAACGATCGTTGCCATATCAGGTTCAATGCATAACTTGTTGCCGCGACGTCTCCCCCAACGATGAACCGCCCTTCAACATTGTCTTCATGGCCGAACGCCTTCTCAAACTCCACCAGCAACGTCATTCCGAAGTGTGATTCATGGTCCCTCTCGGCGATGTTGTCTTCATCCTCAACGTAGTTGCCAAAAAGTCCGAGACGCGATTCGACCGCAATCGCCTCAAGATGGAAGATTCCATTTTCATTGGAATGGTGAGAGTGGAATTCGACGTCCATCGATTTCGATATCCCATAGAGAATTCCTGGTTCGATTCCGATGTTCTGTTGATCGAGTCGTGGTTTGTACTCCGTTGAGAGCAACACATGCCAGGCGCCTGGGTCCGATACTTCATGGCTTCCAGTGACAAAATACTTCTTTCCGTGGTGTGCCACCGCCAATGAACTCAAGAGCAGACTGAGTGTGACCAGTGTGATGCGCGCGCGCTTCATGTGTCTTGTGAGGAAATGTGGCATAGTAGAGATTCGGAAATTCATATCATCACTTATCCTTCTGCAGGGAATCGGTCTGTTCCGAAAGACGAACCTGTTCATCGGATGCCCATGCCGAAATTGCTTTGATCTCCGCCTCTGAGAGAGCAACCCCGGGATGGATAAACAGATAGCGTGGAAGCGGCATTTGCTTTAGTGAGACTTCATCATCAATCATTTGGAGCGACCCTTGAATCTTCACCGGCTTCTGTTTTCCCCACTTCGAAAAATTCACTCGCCTCCGTCCTTTGTTGACATCGCCTGCAATCAAGAAGTTCACCGGCGTGATGGCGCTATACCATGGCCATCGGGTTTCGTTGGAATGGCAATCAAAGCACGACCGTTCCAGGGTCGCTAATACCTCGGCGGGAATGGTCTTGTACGCGCGAATCGAGAGAGCAGGGTCGGTGGAAGGGTTTTCTCTCGATGGCCTGTAAAATTGTGCCAAAAGAACGGCACTCACTCCAACGATGGCGACGAATCGTGCAACTTTTTTCATTGGTGCACCGTGCTTTTTCAAGATGGTTTCTTCATTGCTTGTACAATGAACGATTTCAATTCTTGCTCTCCGGTAAAACCGATCCAGTGTTTGATCATTGCTCCATCCGGACCGAATAGATAGTTGTTCGGAATCGCTGTCGTTCCGAAGCTGGCCGCAATGTCTTCGTTAATCCCAACCGGCCATCGGATACCGTGCTTCAACATGAATGATGTTACTTCTCGTTCATTAGTGTTCACTGCGATGCTGATGATTTCAAATCCCTTCTCTTTGTATTGGTCGTAAAGCGAGACAAAGCCGGGAGTTTCGACCCTGCACGGTCCGCACCACGGTGCCCAAATGTTTACCAGAACGACTTTACCGGAATAGTCGCTGAGATGAATTACCTTCCCTCCGAGGGTTTTAAGAGTAAAATCAACGCGTTGATGTTTCGCAGCGGCGTTTTTTGACTTCTCTGAGATTTTTCTCTCTTTGCCTGGCGTCTGTGCCGTCGAGATGGTTGTCGATGCAGCCTGCATGATGAAGGCAAAAAAGATCACAATGACAGTTCTGTTCATGGATTTGTCTCCTTGGTGATTGAGGATGAATCATAGGGGGTAAGGTTATTGTCGCCCTTAGTCGTTTAGTCCCAAGCTACAAAATGGATAACTCGGGAATTGTCCGCCACACGACATTCTCCTTATTAGAAAAAAATCCCCTCGGAGGCTTTCCGAGGGATGGTGATGCAAGAAAAATCGAATTCTTTACCTGATGCATTAGTTCCTCGACTCAACCGATTCGGTCTGTTTCGGACTCTTCTGCAACGGCGCGGCCTTCGAAAAATCGATCGGAACACCGGCTAATCTACCGACATAGTTGGCGAAGTTCCGCTCAGCCACGAGAACGATCAGATCAATGAGGTCCGACTCGTTGTATCCCGCCGCAAAGAAATTCTCGACAAGCCCCGGATTTGCCTTCCCTTTGTTCTCCACGATCGAAATAGCCAGCCGGGTCAGCACACCAAGCTTCGGGTCCTCAATTGTTCCAGCGCGCAGGTGGTGCGTCTCCTCTTCACTGAATCCGTTCATTTTCGCAAGCGCAGTATGGGCTGCCAGACAATATGAGCAACCATTGAACTCGGATACGGCAAGAGCAACTGCTTCCCGCTCTTTCGCGTTAAATGAGCCCTGCGCCTGCGCCGAGGAAAAGGCAAGAAACGATTCGAGTGCATTTGCCGAGTGACCAATGACGGCGTAAATATTTGGAACCATTCCCAGGTTTTTCTTGAGATTGTCGAAAATCGTCTGGGCTTTGGGATCCACTTGGTCACGAGTAGGAACGATGATATTGTACATTGTTGTCTCCTTTTATGTTTGACAAGGTTTCCGTTGATTGAATATGAATTGTTAGAGGAGTGGGATTTTCTTCACTCCTTGAATCATTCATTCCAAGTTACAAAACGGATAATGCTGGAATTGTCCGCTAGATGACAATTATGGTTGTTGAACGGGAGAAAGGAGAATTCAGACAAACAATAGGTTACAACAAAGAAATGATAAGCGGGGGAGTTTCAGCGTTTTGCTGGCTTTTCGGATAGACCGGATTTTGCTGCAACAAGGAAAATGCTTATCGGGAGCAAGGCGGAGAAATATGGTGCAAACAAACGAGTGTGAGACGACATTTAACGGCGCATGATACCTTCATTCGATCTGCGGTCGCCGCCTGGGCAAGAATCCTTGTGCCGGCTCGAACAAAGGGGTCCATGCCTTCCCTGCATCCTATGTCATAGCTTGTCGTGAGCCATCGGTTTCGTGGGATCGCTGTAGCCGTTCTTGTTCCAGTACGATTCCAGCTCGACACTTAATCCGATGGCAATACGGTTAACGAAGTTGAAATAACCAACGATCAGGGTGATATGAAGGATGGTATCGTCGGTGAAACCATTCTCTTTGAGCCTTGAGACTTCGAAAGAAAAGTTTTTGGTTGGCTGTTTTGTAAGTCGCTCCGCGAATTCAAGCATCATATGCTCAACATCCGACAGAGGTGCAGAGCGATCCCCGGCGCGTAGTGCATCAGCAAGCGGCCGATCTTTCGTAACACGAAGCAGTGCATCGCTGTGATGGTGGATGCAGTAGGTACAATTGTTAGACCTTGAGACAACAATGGCGATCATCTCCCGTTGGCGTCGGGAAAGGGGACCCTTGCCGAACATGACAGACTTGTACAAGTCGTAATGCGGCTTGAGCGTGTCAGGAAGCAGGCTGTGGATTTTGAGAATGTTGTCCACTCCACCCCAAGGTGCACGGTAACTGGTGTAGAGTTCTTTTAACGGTCCCCTTGCCTCTTCTTCAGGAATCATTCGAATGAACGCCATAGTGTTGTCCGATTCTCAATTTGATTGTATAGGATAAGAGAATACGGCGATCCAATCAAGACGAAGGATCCCATTCTCCTACGAAGGAACGCTCAGAGTTTTGCCGGTTTTTCGGAGAGAGCAGATTTTGCGGCAGCAAGCAAGACATCAGGGTTGATGCGAATTCTGTAGTTCGGGTTGACGTACTCAAATTTGACGACTCCATCTGTCCCTACGACGAATGCCGCCGGCACCGGCAGGATGTGATGCCGTTCTCCGGAAGCGCCTTCCAAATCCATTTTGTTTTTTCGATATCGTTCAACGGTGCTTTCGTCCACCTTGAAAGCCAACCCCAGTGCCTGTGCCGCCACTGCCTTACTATCCGACAGCAAAAGATACTCCAAGCTATCTTTTTCCACACTTTCTCTAAGTTTCTCCGGCCGATCCGCACTTACGGCTATAACCTGATATCCCAGTGAAAGGAGTTCCGGATGAATCCTTCGAATCTGGCTCAACTGCAGATTGCAGAACGGACACCAACCACCACGGTAAAAAATGAGAACAGTGGGTTTTCGACTGAACGCTGTGTTCAGATCGAAGGGATTTCCCTCAACGGTGGGAAGCTGCAACGGCGGAATCCTTGCTCCAACCTTGATGGGACAGATTTCATTGGCTGAGAGAGGAATTTTTGCTTCGCCTGCTTCCTGGGATTGAGCGATAGAAGTCAAAGCAATAGCACTGAACATAATGATAGTCAGCATATTATTTACGTAAATATTATTCGGAGATCCGTTTGAGTTTGCCAAAATCCTTGATGATGATCGTACTGCGCGAAAAATCGAGAATGCCCATGGAGCGAAACTCGTTCAGAGTGCTGGTAACGGTCTGCCGCGCGGAGCCCGTCAGCAAGGCAATTTCCTGCTGCGTGAGGGGATTCCCAACCGTGACGATTCCCTGTTTCATTTTCCCAAATTCTTCAGCATAGCGAACAAGAAAACTTGCGATTCGCTTTCTCGTATCCTTAAAAAGCAAATCAGTGACTCTCTCCTCGATCTTTCTCAGCCGGAGTCCGACACGCTTTGTGACCTCAAGATTGAGGTTCGGATTCATTTTCAGAAGAGACTCGAAATCTTCCCTTTTCATTGTGCAAACGATTGCCTCATCGAGCGCCTCGGCCATTTCGTTACGCCCGCCTGCATCCTCGTCCGGAAGTCTCATCTCTCCGAAAATTTCACCTGGGCCCAAAACGTCCAGAATCACTTCTTTTCCGTCTTGCGTGACTCGGGAGATCTTGACATGTCCTTGTTTCAGAAAGAACATCCTATGCGTTGGTTCGTCGGGAAAGTAAATCGGCTGATGGGTTTTGACGGTCTGCATGCTTGACATGCTATCAACCCGTTTCATGGAGCTTTCGTCCATCCCGTCAAACATGTTAAAGTGCTTCAGATACCAGAATTTGGTCTTGTCAGCCATAGAATAAACTAGTCGAAAACAATTCTCAAAGTGCTCTTGCAAATATAACGTAATAGAATACTAATTGCCATCTGGCCGAAATGTCCGCCAGCGGACATTTGGTGAGTTTGTGCCCGCCGGGAGGCTTCACAGGGAACTTTCAATCCGTTCTCTTGTTACAGTATTTAAGTATCTACTAAAATAAGGAGTAACTTCTATGAAAAAGGTATATATCGACGGCAGACTGTGCATCGGGCCGAATTTCAGCAGGGCGGAGTTTGCGCTCATCAAGCGAAACCTGGCCGAGCAGAGGGGCCTAAAGACACTCGCCGATTCACTTGGGGTCGCCGGGAATATTCAGCGTCTGAAGATTCTGTATCTTTTGCACACCTACAGGGAAATGTGTGTATGTGATCTGGCGGAAGTTCTGGAACTCACGGACTCTGCCGTATCGCAGCACCTCGGGAAGTTGAAAGACAAAAATATCGTTAAGAATCGCCGGGAGAGACAGACCATCTACTACTCCCTTGTCCGGAATGTTTTCACCTTGCATCTAGAAGATATGTTCACATTGGACGAAACACGAGAACAGCACGCATTCGTGCTGGACGAAAGGAGTTGAACTATGGAAAAAACAACCCTAACATCTGTTGGCGGAGTCATCGCCGCGGTTATTGCATCACTTTGTTGCATAGGACCGGTGATCGTTGTGTTTCTCGGAGTCGGTAGCATTGCTGCATTTTCCGTCTTTGAGGCTTATCGGTCGTATCTGATTGGGTTGACAGTTGCGTTCATCGGGTTAGCGTTTTACTTCACGTACAGAAAACGGGAAATCAAATGCGAAGATGGAACGTGCAAGATTGAAAGCGCGAGCAAGTGGGCAAAAACTGGTGTCTGGAGCGCAACAATACTGACAATACTGGCAATCGGTTTTCCATACCTCGGGTTTGCTCCACAGTCTGCCGTCAACAAGACCGTTGATTCGACTGCCATAGTTACGCTGAACATCAGTGGGATGGACTGCAAAGCATGTGCTGCCGGTATGGAAGGGTCACTTGCAGGTATGAAGGGAGTTCGGAAGGCAAAAGTTGATTTTGAAAATGGGAAAGCAACGCTCGAATATGACGCCAAGATCGTGAAG
>JACQBK010000115.1 GCA_016194505.1 Ignavibacteriales bacterium
ATCCATCATCATTTTGAATTGTTAGGCTGGCCCGAGCCGAAAATCGTAACGCGGTTTTACATCATCGCCATCTTGCTGATGATTTTCAGCTTGGCGACGTTTAAGATTAGGTAGTAAGACAGATTGCAGTACACAGAGAACAGCAAGCAGACTGAAGCCAAGTAGTAATGAATGTTTCTCAACTTCGGAATACAAACGTTAGCGTTATCGGCGCGGCGAGAAGCGGCGTTGCCGTTGCAAAGCTGCTGCAAGCCCAAGGCGCGCACGTGTTCGTTAGTGATAGAGATTCGGCGGAAAAACTCAAGTCCCAAATCCCGCATCTCACATCCGCTGGGATTGCATTTGAGCTTGGCGGACACACTGAGCGCGTCTATGGTTGTTCTTTGATGGTATTGAGTCCGGGAGTGCCAAGCAATACTCCCGTTGTTGTAGAAGCGCAAAAGCGTGGTATAAAAGTCGTCAGCGAAGTAGAGGTAGCAAGCTGGTTCTGTCGTTCACCGATTGTTGCTATCACCGGCAGCAATGGAAAAACAACTACAACCACATTGATCGGAAGGATGCTCGCCGATGCAAAAAAGAAACTTGCTGTTGCGGGTAACATTGGGACGGCATTCTCAGCCGTCGTTCTGGAGCTGGCTGAAACAGACATTGCTGTTCTGGAAATAAGCAGCTTTCAATTGGATCACTGCGAGACGTTCCGACCGAACATCTCGGTCATTTTGAACATCACGCAAAATCACATGGACCGATACGACAACTCCATGGAAAACTATGCATCGTCCAAAGCGCGCATCTTCATGAATCAAACCGGCGACAATGTGCTGATTTACGATGCAGACGATGAATGGACGCAAAAAATTATCGGCACGGCGCGATGCAGAACGATCCCCTTTAGCATCACGAAACAATTGACCGAGGGAGCCTGTGTCGAGAACGGAACGCTCATAACAATGTTCGATGGCAAGAGAACGGAAATTGTTACCATTGACCAGATCAGCATTGCAGGTCCACATAATTTGTATAACGCCATGGCTTCTACGCTCGCCGCGCAATTGATGGGCGTTGGCAGTGCATCGCTCCGTGCAACGCTGAAAAACTTCAAGGGCGTTGAGCATCGGCAAGAATTTGTGCGTGAATTGAACGGCGTAAAATATATCAACGACTCCAAAGCGACCAGCGTTGATGCAGTGTGGTATGCACTGCAGTCGTATAAAGAGCCGATTGTGCTCATGGTGGGCGGGCGTGATAAAGGCAACGATTATAGCAGATTACATGCTCTTGTGAAAAATAACGTCCGAGTGATTGTTGCCATTGGTGAATCGGCAGAAAAAGTAGAAAAGGCGTTTACGGGCATTGTCCCCGTTCGGCGCGCCACTGCAATGGATGAAGCCGTGATGATGGCTCAACACTTGGCAGAGCCGGGCGACGTGGTGCTTCTTTCCCCCGCGTGCGCATCGTTCGATTGGTTCGAAAACTACGAGCAACGCGGTATGGTGTTTAAAGAACTGGTAAGGAATCTTTCTTGATTTCTCAGATTGCACAGATTCAGCGCCCGCCTGCCGTCGGGCAGGCAGATTACAGATTACGCTGATTGATTTTGTCGCATCTCAATAATTTAATCTGCGCAATCAGCAATCTGAGTATAATCTGCGGCATCAGCGAAAATCACACGGCAACGATTGCATTGCAGAAATGGGGCGAAAGCAATCGCTTGCTGAATCTCCATGCGCTGAAGGTGCTGTTGGGTCTTGTTGCTTTATTTGTCGGGATGACGATTGACTATAAGATGTACAAAAAGTTCACCAAGCCTGCGGTGATTCTTGCGATTGCGTTTCTTGCCGTAACGTTCGTCTTGGGCGGTGAAGTCAAGGGCGCAACGCGGTGGCTTCGTTTCGGCGGATTGAGTTTACAGCCGTCGGAGTTTGCAAAGTTTGCGCTGCTCTTCCATTTGTGTACACTCATCTCTACAAAAGGCGATGCGATTAAGGATTTTAAAAAGGGGTTTCTCCCTATGATGATTTGGATTGGGAGCGTTGCGGGACTCGTTCTGCTCCAGCCAAATTTCAGCACCGGCTCGATGATTATTCTTATCAGCCTGGTGATGCTGTTCATCAGCCGGGCGCGGTTCACGCATTTACTGGGAACTTTTGCCGCTTCCATTCCTTTGCTCGTCGTCGTTGCGCTGACAAGACCGCACGTTATGCAGCGCATTCATTCTTTTATAGATGGAAGCTCAAGCGGCGGAACGAAAAATTATCAGCTGTGGCAGGGGATAATCGGCTTCGGCAACGGTGGACTGTTTGGCGTAGGTCCAGGCGCAAGCAAACAGCGCGATTTCTTTCTGCCGGAATCATACGGCGATTTCGTGTTCTCCATCGTCGGCGAGGAATACGGATTTATCGGGACGATGTTCTTCCTCGCACTCTTTCTTTTGATCATGCTGCGTGGCTTCAAGATTGCAAAATCCGCACGGGATGAATTTGGACGCTTGCTGGCTATCGGCATTACAAGCGTTGTCACGCTCTATGCGCTGGTGAACGCCGGCGTTACGCTCGGCGTTCTGCCGACAACCGGATTGCCAATGCCGTTCGTGAGCTACGGAGGATCGTCGTTATTGTTTACGTCGTTCGCGGTCGGTGTCCTGCTCAATATCTCCGCTCAAACGGATATGCACCCGCGTGCGCCGAAGGTTGAGCCTGTTTCTTCTCTCTCTGCGTTTACTGAGGATAAAACAGTGAAGGTGTATTGAGAAAGCAGAATTTCCGCCAGAGGCGCCTGCCTGCCACAGGCGGGGATGCGCCTTTGGCGCACAGGAGTCAGAATCCAGCAGAAAGAAAATGGGAGATAGCAGATTGGAAAAAGGAGTATCGAAAAAAATTCAGGATTTAATTATATGGCAGAAGGTACATCAACTTGCTTTGGCTTCTAAATTCTGGATACTGTCTACTAACTTCTGACTACTTCCTCAAGGAAATTCCTTTGGTGGAAGATAGCAAACAGATAATATAAAGTAGAAAATTTTGAACATAAGGATTTTACTGGCAGGCGGCGGAACGGGAGGACATCTCTTCCCTGCTCTCGCCATTGCCGATGAGATTAAGAAACTTAAGCCGGATACAGAATTTCTGTTCGTCGGCACGAAAGGGAAAATAGAAGCGCGCGTCGTTCCTCAACGCGGGTATGCGTTCGAGACAATTTGGATTAGCGGTCTGCACAGAAGGTTAACGCTCGATAATCTTCTGTTTCCTGTAAAAGTCGTCGTTGCGCTTGTTCAGTCGTTCTTTCTCATAAAAAAATTTCAACCGGATGCGGTGGTCGGAACGGGCGGCTATGTTTGCGGACCGATTGTGTATGTCGCATCGTTGTTAGGGATTCCGACAATCATGCACGAATCCAACAGCTACCCGGGTGTTACAACCCGTATGCTCGCCAGCCGCGCGAGGAAAGTGTACATCGCATTCGAGTCCACCAGGCGATGGTTGAAGAACACTGCAAACGTGGAATTGGTCGGAACACCAACGCGGGATGCGTTAGGAAGCGTTTCGAAAGAACAAGGGTGCGCGTTCTTTAAGCTTGACCCTGTAAAGAAAACGGTGCTGGTGTTCGGCGGAAGCCTCGGCGCCGCATCCATCAACTCGGCGATACTGACATCGTTAGACGAAATTGTCAAAATGAGCGTTCAGCTAATTTGGCAAACAGGGCAATCGGATTATGAGCGTATCAACAATGCGGTGAGGGGAAAGCACATAGGCTGGCTTGGCGCTTTCATTGATAAGATGGAGTATGCATTTGCCGCGGCGGACGTGGTAATTTGCCGGTCTGGTGCAACAACCTTAGCAGAATTAACGCGCATCGGCAAGCCGGCGATTTTAATTCCGTATCCGCACGCCGCCGCCGATCATCAAACGCACAATGCAAAATCGCTTGTGGATGTTGGTGCGGCGGTGATGGTGAAGGATAGCGAAGTTTTGCTCGACCTGAAATCGGCATTGCTGGAGTTGCTCAATAATAATGAACAACGTGCGCGAATGAGCGAAGCAAGTTTGAAGCTTGGCAAGCCAAATGCAGGGCGAGAGATTGCGATGAGAGTGGCAGAGTTGGCAGTACGTAAGTAGTGGAGCAAGATAGATTACGACGGTAGATAAAAAATGCTCTATAACAAATATAACATAAGGACGATGGCCGATGGGACAAACGCTTGAAAAAGCAGCGCTATGGCAAAAAGCGCAGCGATTTGTGCTCGGGGTGTATTCATTAACGGAGCAATTTCCTGCAAGTGAAGCAAATGGCTTAACTCCGCGTTTGAGAAAAGCCGCAGTGCTGGTTGCCGTCAATATTGCCGAAGGACTAAGCTCCGAAGAGGGTAATAATAAACAACAAGCGCATTTCTTCGGTATCAGCCACAACCTGATGAACGAATGCCGCCATTATTGTATGTTTGCAAAATATCTCGGCTATGGCTATAGCCCCGAACTTACAGAGCAATTGGAAGAACTTGACGCGCTGCTTCGCTTGTACTCATCAGCAACAGTAGCTCTCTAATGCGTCATGCAAGCCATGGGGAACGTGTTCAAATATAAACTTGATTTTTATTATCAGCAAGCGCTTTCGTATTTGCTGGTGTTTTTGGTGTACGCCGGCGTCAAAGGAAGCTTTTTTGAAAATGAATTTGTGTTCGTCTTTCGCGACCCGATTGTGTATATCATGATGTTCTTTGTTGCGATTGCGCTGGTAACGCTTATTCTGAATCTCATTCGCAATCGCAAGCTGGTAATTGCCGATGATAAAATTATTTTTCACAGCCGTTACCGGGAGCTGGAGATCAAGTTCTCCGAAATCGAGTGGATGCACATCGGCCGGGAGATGCTGGTGCAGACGGCGGGAAGGTTTCAGCTTATCATCATTAAAATGAAAGGACGGCGGAGATTGTTCCGCATCCGTGTTGGGCGCTACGAGCGCGACCGTGAGCTTGTTGCTGAAATGGAGCGCATCGCCGAGCGTGTCCCCAAAGGCCGCCGCGGACGGTTTGGGATGAGGCGGAGGAAGGCGTTTTAGAAGCAGAATTTCCGCCAAAGGCGGATGCGCCTTTGGCGCACAGTAGCCAGAAGACAGTAGAAAAGAAAAAGCAAAATAGAAGTTAAGCAGTAGAAAAAATATTATTACAAATGATTCTAACGGACTTTCAAAAACCCAAGTGCTTTTTCTGATACAACTAGAGTTTTGATCTTGAACCAAGAGAAACCTTTGACTCAAAAGTCGGATCCAGGCAAGGTTCCAAAAAAATAAAATGGAAAAAGAACCGTCAAAGAAGTTTGAGGATTTAATTGTATGGCAAAAGGCGCATCAGTTTGTTTTGGCTGTTTATAAGTTCACGGATAGGTTTCCTAAAACAGAGATTTACGGGTTAACGTCTCAATTCCGGCGAGCAGCTATTTCGATTCCGGCAAACATTGCAGAAGGGTTTAAGAAAAAAGGCAAACAAGATAAAGTTCGTTTCTACAATATAAGTCAAGGCTCAATTGAGGAATGCCGTTATTATTTAATTCTTTCCAGAGACCTTGGCTATGGACAAATCGCAGAACTTAATAATCAACTGGAAGAAGTCAGCAAATTGCTTCATTCATATTCATCAGCAGTTTTGGCTTCTACCTACTGACTACAGACTACTGACTACTGGCTACTATGTTTCGTTCCATTAAAAAAATACACTTCGTCGGCATCGGCGGTATAGGAATGAGCGGAATTGCGGAAATCCTGCTCGACCAGGGCTTTAAGGTAAGCGGCTCCGATAAGGGCTTGACCGAAGTAACCGAGCGATTGCAAAAATTAGGCGCGGCAGTTTTTGAGGGACACAAGGCATCAAACATCGCCACTGATGTTGACGCGCTGGTGTATTCATCCGCCGTGCCGTTCGATAATCCCGAGATGATCGAAGCCCAGCGGCGCAAAATCCCCATTATCCGCAGGGCGGAAATGCTTGCCGAAGTCATGCGCCTGAAATACGGTATCGGCATTGCTGGCACGCACGGTAAAACGACGACGACTTCGATGGTAAGCTTGGTGTTGATGGAAGGCGGTCTCGACCCCACGGTCATCGTCGGCGGAAAACTCAGCGGACTTGGCGGAACGAACGCGCGGCTTGGTCATGGCGATTTTATCGTAGTGGAAGCGGACGAGTTCGACCGCTCGTTTCTTTCCATCACCCCAACCATCGCCGTGCTGACGACACTGGAAACCGATCATCTCGATTGCTACCGCGATTTGGAGGACATTAAAGGAGCGTTCATTCAATTTGCAAGCAAAGTGCCGTTCTATGGATTCGTTGTGCTTTGTTTGGATGAGCCTGCGCTGTTGGACATTATGCCGCAGTTCAACAAGAAAAAAGTCCTCACCTACGGACTCAACCCGCAGGCGGATGTGCAAGCACTGGATATTCGGCACAAGGATAATACTTCAACATTTACGGTGATGAAGGACGGTTCTGAGCTTGGCACCGTCACACTGCAGGTGCCGGGCAAGCATAATGTGCAGAACTCGCTCGCCGCAATTACCGTAGGGCTCGAGCTTGGCGTTTCATTCACAAAAGTAAAAGAAGGAATCGAGAAATTTTCCGGCGTGTATCGCCGCTGGGAGAAAAAAGGCGAAGTGGACGGCATGACATTGTATGACGACTATGCCCACCATCCTACCGAGTGCCGCGCAACGCTTTCCGGCGTGAAAGCGGGCTGGCGGCGGCGAGTAGTGTGTGTGTTTCAGCCGCATTTGTATTCCCGCACGCGGGATTTCTACGAGGAGTTCGGCAAGTCGTTCCTTCTTTCCGATGTGCTGGTGGTAACGGATGTGTACCCTGCGCGCGAGGAGCCGATGCAAGGCGTAACGGGCGAGTTGATCTCGAACGCGGCAAAGAAGTTCGGTCACAAAGAAGTGCATTACGTCCCTGATAAAAAAGCGATACCGGCTTTTTTGAAAAGCATAGTAAAGAATGGTGACATCATCATCACGATGGGAGCGGGAGATATTTGGAAGTTCGGGGAAGAATTTTTGAAACAATTTAAGGCAGGTTAATTTGTTAACTGGTGGGTGGTGAGTGAACACCTCGCAAATTAACCACTCACCAATTTCCGCCACAGGCGGGGATGCGCCAAACAGATGGCGCACAAGTGCGCCTCTGGCGCAAACTATTCACGGATCCTAAATGTTTTCAGTAGCCGACATAAAACAATTGTTCCGCGGATACATCGGCATCAACGAGCCGCTGGCGAAGTACACCTCCATGCGTGTCGGGGGTCCGGCGGATTATTATCTGGAACCTGCAGATAAATTTGATTTGGTGGAGATTATAAAATATTTCCGCAAACAGAATTTTTCCTATATGATGCTCGGACGCGGGAGCAATTTGCTTATTAGCGATGAAGGGGTGCGCGGCGCGGTCATCAATCTTGAGGCGGGACTTTCCAATGTAACAATGGAAGGTGATCTCGTTGTGGCGGAGTCAGGTGTGCATCTCACAAAATTTGTGGATTTCTGCATTCATAATGGCCTTGCAGGAGTGGAAATGCTCGCAGGCATTCCGGGAAGCGTTGGCGGCGCTGTGATCATGAACGCAGGCGCGCACGGCGGCGAAATTTCCGACCATCTCGTGGAAGTGGAAGTATTCCGCGGAAACGACATTATAAAAGTGAAAAAAGAACAGGCGGGGTTCGCTTATCGAACATCCGGATTTATGGGAGATGTGGTGCTAAGTGCAAGTTTCCGCCTGCCGACCGGCAATAAGGAAGAGTTGCTTAACCGCCGCCGAGAGTTAATTCTCAAGAGAAACATTTCTCAGCCTCTTAATTTGCCAAACTCCGGCAGCATGTTCAAAAATCCTCCCGGCACGTTTGCGGCAAAGCTCATCGAGCAGGCAGGACTGAAAGGCAAGCGAGTGGGCAACGCGCAGATTTCGGAGAAACATGCCAATTTTATGGTCAATCTCGGCGATGCCAAAGCCTCCGATATTATAACCCTCATCAACCTTGTGCGCCGAACGGTGCATCAGAATACAGGCATGCTCTTAGAACTTGAAGTGAAGCTGATCGGTTTTTCGGACAAAGTAAAACGAGAGGTTGCCGCGTGAGCGCAAAACTGAAATACGGCTTTCTCGCGCTGCTCCTGGGACTCATTGCATTGGTGGTCTCCGCAAATTTATGGAAATCGAGCTTGAAGGTGAAGCGCTTCACCATCGAAGGCAACCGCATCGTAGAAGCGAATGAGATTTCTCAGCTTATTAACGTGAAGCGCGGAGTGCAGATCCACGATGTGGATTTAATGACGGTGAGAAAAGACATCCTCACCCATCATTTTATAAAAGAAGTGTCGGTGGAGCGTGATTTGCCCGGCACGTTGAAGATCGTCGTTACGGAACGAGTGCCGCTTGCTATCGTCAACAGCGGTGATATGCTGTATCTCGATCAAGACGGCGTGGTGCTGCCTCATTCCATTTCAAAGGAATTATTCGATTTGCCGGTCCTGAGCGGGTTTGGACAAAGCAACGAGCTGAAGCCCGGCACGACAATCCGCAATGCGGATGTGCAAGAGGCGTTGAAAATTTTCGCGGCATCAAAGTTCGTGAGCAACGAATTGTATCATCTTATTTCCGAGATACGTTTGCGTGATGGCGGCGATATAATGCTGTACGCCGCTGAAAATGGCGTGCCAATTATTTTTGGGCGCGGCGAAATCGCAAGCAAGCTCGTTCGGCTTGAAGCATTCTGGAACGATATCGTGCGCGAAAAAGGCTCGCAGAGTTTACAGTACATCGATTTGCGGTTCGATGAGCAGGTGGTCGTAAAATGGAATGACAAAGTATTAAGTAGCTGGAAGCCTGTAACAAAAGCGGATATTGGTCCGCTTCAAATTAGAAAACAGTAGAGATAACAGACTGTCCCGAAGGGATCCCTTTGGGACAGACAGCAGACTGAAGAGGGTGGTTGACTTATTGACAACGAAACAAAAGCATCAGGAGAATACGCAGTATGATAAATGATATAGCTGTCGGTTTAGACATAGGTACAACAAAAGTCTGCGCGATTGTCGCATCGCCGGACGAAACTCATCCGGGAAAATTGAACATCCTCGGCATCGGCCGCAGTCCTTCGGATGGACTGACACGCGGCGTGGTAACGAACATTGATAAAACCGTCCGCTCGATTCAAATGGCGGTGCAGGAAGCGCAATCGCAGTCGGGCGTCAAGATTAGCGCCGTCACGGTGGGCATTGCAGGCGACCACATACAGAGTTTCCAGAGCCGCGGCGTGGTTGCCATTAGCCGTCCGGAAAATGAAATAACGCAGGAAGATGTTGACCGTTTGATTGAAGATACGAAGCGCGTTGCGCTTCCCTCCGATCGCCGCATTATTCACGTCATCCCCCAGCAATTTATTGTTGATGGACAGGATGGCATTTATGATCCGGTTGGCATGTCCGGCGTGCGGATGGAAGCAATGGTGCACATCATTACGGGACTTGTAACCGCCGCACAGAATATTTACAAATGTGTCCAGCGGGCGGGCTTGCACGTGAATGATATGGTGCTGGAGCCTCTCGCATCCAGCTACGCTGTATTGGACGATGAGGAAAAGGAAGTCGGCGTTGCGCTGTTGGATATCGGCGGAGGAACGACAGACCTTGCGGTATTCGAAGAGCGCACCATCCGCCACACGGCTGTTATCGGCATTGCGGGCAAAAAAGTGACGGACGATATCCGCAAGGGGCTTGGCATTTTGACTGAACAAGCCGAAAAATTAAAGCAAGACCATGGCTTCGCCTACATGCCTGCCATCGCAAGCAACGAGCCGATTGTGCTTCCGGGCATCGGCGGCAGAGCGCCCATCGAAATTGATAAGCGGTTGTTATGCCAAATCATCCAGCCGCGGATGGAAGAAATTTTAGAGATCGCCTCGATGGAGATTAAGCGATCGGGGTACTCGAAACATCTTTCCGCGGGCGTTGTGTTAACGGGCGGCGGCTCGCTGATCAAAGGAACAGCCGAGCTGGCGAAAGATGTGCTCGGGATGCCTGTGAAGATCGGCATACCGACAGGGTTCGGCGCGGGGCTTGTTCGGGAGATCGAAAACCCCATTTACGCAACAGGCGTCGGATTGGTGATACATGAATTGAAACATCGTGATCGCTCCGCCATCACTATCTCCATGCAAGATGCGAAAGGCAAAGGCTCCGTGAAAAATATTTTCAACAGGATGAAGACGTGGTTTGATGAGTTGTAGCACAGTTTGCAGAATGCAGACAACAGACGGCAGACTGGAGCAAAAAACAGTTAGCAGTAAACAGATAGCAGATTGCAGATAAAAGATTAAAGCAGGAAAAAGCAGACAATAGTATGCACAATTTTCGGAAGTTGAAGGTGTACGAAAAAGCTTTGTCATTCTCGAAAATTGTTCGAGTTGTTACAAGGAAATTTCCGAAAGATGAATTGTTTGCTTTGACGTCACAATTTCGACGCGCAGCGGATTCAATTGTGTTGAATATTGCCGAGGGGGCAGGAAATCGTTCCGATAGAGAATTTGCCAAATTTCTCGACTATGCAATCCGTTCAGCGCACGAGTGTATCGGTTGCGCCGATGTCGCGCTGATAAATGAATATATTCTTGAAAAAAATCACGTAGAATTGTTCGCACAGGTTGACGAGATTATTGCAATGTTGATAGGTTTTCAACGAACACTTTTAAGTAAACAACAGTAAGCGGATTACAGACTATAATCAACAGTATGAAGATCACAGCAGCAACATACATGTTGAAGCCTTTGTTTTGTCTGCATTCTGCCATCTGCTTTCTGCGTTCTGTAAGTTTTTGTCTGCAAACTGAATATGAAAATTAATCAAAACACTAACCAAACAACCCACTCACTAACATAAGGAGACGCATCGTGATAGAACTCGATACGTATGGAGACCGCGGGGCAAGAATCAGAGTCGTTGGCGTCGGCGGTGGCGGCAATAATGCCGTCAACAGCATGATTGACAAAGGGCTCATCGGTGTAGATTTTGTCGCTATCAACACCGATCTCCAAGCATTGGAGCGCAACAAGGCAACACACAAAATCCAAATTGGGAAAAATCTCACGCGGGGTCTTGGAGCGGGAGCGGATCCTTCTATCGGTCACCGAGCGGTTGAAGAAGACCGCGAGGAAATCGCGCGCGCGCTCGCCGGAAGCGATATGGTGTTCGTTACCGCAGGAATGGGCGGCGGCACCGGCACCGGCGGCGGACCCATTGTTGCAAACATAGCCAAGAGCATTGGTGCGCTGGTGGTCGGCATCGTCACGAAGCCGTTCAACAGCGAAGGCAAAAAACGGATGGGTCAGGCGGAAACCGGACTCGAAGAGCTCAAGAAACAAGTGGATACGCTCATCGTTATCCCGAACCAAAAACTGCTTGACATCATTGACCGCCATACGCCGTTGTTGGAGGCGTTCGAGCTTGCCAACCAAGTGCTCTATAATGCAACGCGCGGCATCTCGGAGCTGATTACCGTTCCCGGCTTAATCAATGTTGATTTCGCCGACGTGCGGACGATTATGCGCGAGATGGGCGATGCGTTGATGGGATCCGGCATTGCAACCGGCGAGAACCGCGCAACGGAAGCCGCCAACGCGGCAATTTCCAGCCCGTTACTGGACGGTGTCTCAATTGCCGGCGCTCAGGGCATTCTGGTTAACGTCACTGGCGGCAAGAATATGTCGCTTGTGGAAGTGGACGAAGCGACCAGTATTATCCATGATGCCGCAGGTGATGACGCTAACGTCATTCTCGGTACAGTGATAGACGAGAACTTGAATGACGAAATGATGGTGACGGTCATTGCGACGGGCTTCAACAAGAAGAACGCGATGGCAAAACAGCCGCCGCGCGCCGCTTCCAAATTGATGGATCGGATTCCATCCGGACCCACCGATTTGCAAAAATTGGATGAGCCGACGTTTCTCCGTCGCGGCATAGATATCTCCATCAACGCCCAGCGAGATTTGCAACAGCACGGCGACGATAAGATTGACAAAGCCGATCCGGATAAGCCCGCCTTCCTAAGAAAGATAATGGATTGATGTTTTTATTATCGGCGGGCAAGCCGGCGTTTTTGAGAAAGATCATGGATTAATAATTCACGAAAGGTTAACCGTAGGGGCTTATTGCGATAAGCCCCTACACAAGAATAACAAGATGGAGTCCATCTCTTAGATGGGCTCCATCTTCATTTTTATCTCTCCGTTGCTTCTCTCCCTCCCTTTCCCTACATTTTCATTGAAAATTTAGTTTAAAGAAAAAAACCGCCAAGCCTGCCGCCGTCAGGCAGGGACACTAAGATCGCCAGGTATTCCTTTTTTAATTATTAAATCTTTTCTCTGCGATCTCTGCGGTAAAGTTTTTTTTGTTCTTAAGTCTTTACTTCGTGGACAAAGTTTTTCCTTTGCGGTTAAATAATCTAGGAGACTCACTCATGTTCATCGGACATTTTGCAGTCGGTTTGGCGGCGAAGAAAGCCGCTCCCAAAGTCTCGCTCGGAACGCTTTTCATCTCCGTGCAATTGGTAGATTTGATGTGGCCCGTCTTATTGCTGTTGGGATGGGAACACGTCCGCATTGCGCCCGGCATAACGCCATTTACGCCGCTTGATTTCTACGACTACCCCGTCTCGCACAGTCTTGTTACGATGCTTGGGTGGTCGCTGGCGTTTGCGCTCGTGTATCATCTTATCAAACGCTATCCAAAAGGAGCGTGGGTGCTGGCGGCGGGAGTGTTTAGTCATTGGGTATTGGATTTCATCACGCACCGTTCCGATATGCCAATCACTCCCGGTGGTGCAACGTATGTGGGGCTTGGATTATGGAACTCCGTCCTCGGCACGCTTATAGTGGAAGGCGCGATGTTCATAGGGGCGGTCTGGTTGTACGCGCGCTCGACAACGGCAAAGGATAAAACTGGCACGTATGCCTTTTGGGGATTGATTGCATTCTTGACCATCAGCTACGTTGCATCCGTTGTCTCCCCCCCGCCGCCGAGTGAAACGGCAATTGCATGGGGTGCGCTCTCGATGT
>JACQBK010000114.1 GCA_016194505.1 Ignavibacteriales bacterium
GAAAACTTCCAAACGGCAAGTTTCGGTTTTTTATTCTGGGGCATGTTAAATCTCCCATTTAAGGAGCAAAGCTTTCACTCGACTGTAGTTGAACACAGGTCCGTCTTTGCAAACAAACGATGGCCCAAACTGGCAGTGTCCGCAAAGACCGATGCCGCATTTCATATTGCGCTCCATGGACACATAAATTGAGTCAATGTTTAAGCCGCATTTTTGTAACTCTGCAGTGGTAAACCGCATCATAATTTCTGGTCCACAGATCATCGCTATCGAGTTTTGGGGATCGAACGAAGCTTTCGAGATAAGATTCGTTACCACCCCAACGTTTCCTCTCCAACCGGTCATGGCTCTATCAACAGTCACATACACTTCGAGGTCAAGCCGCGATCGCCATTGCTCTAATTCTTCTCTGAAGAGAATGTCGGTTGGTGTACGAGTTCCGTAGAGCAAAATCACTTTTCCGTACTCGTCGCGGTTGGCTATGATTTGATATAAAGCAGGGCGCAATGGAGCCAATCCTATACCGCCCGCAACAATAACAACATCCTGACCGCGCGCTTCTTCGACCGGCCATGGGGTTCCATAGGGACCTCGTACACCGAGCGTATCTCCACGGCGCAATTTGTTCATCGCTTTGGTAACGGTTCCAACTGCTCGAGTAGTGTGAATAATAATTTTAGAGTTTGCTGGGTCGCCGCTAATGGAAATTGGAATCTCCCCCACACCAAACACATACACCATGTTAAATTGTCCGGGGGCAAACGTAAATTTGTTAGCGTCTCCTCTCGATTCCAATTCGAGCGTGAACGTGTCTTCCGTTTCTCTCCGAAACCGCCGAATTTGATAGAGGGCAGGCAGCATTGGGTTGCCTGACTCAACAATGTTTGTATCTACCTCAGGTGCGTGCACCATATATATCCAATAGTTGTAATCGGGTCGAGGTAAGTCGTTGTTCCATGATGTGTGAAAACCTCTTCAGCAACTCGTAGCCAAGGTCATGGTCTTCCTCACACTTTTTGCGGAGGCACTTTCCATCAAGAGCAATGGCACGAGTGAGTTGAAGTGCCTTTGCATCGAAGTGCCACGTATACGGGGGAATAAGCCACGACCAGCCGAGAATATCTCCATCTCCCAATGTTTCTATCGTTATAAAGCCGCGCTCGGGCGCATACAACTCAAGCGCAACTTTGCCTTGACGAAGAAGATAAAACTGGTGAGCTTCCTCGCCTTCTCGGAAAATCGGCTTGCCCGCATCAAAGCGAACATTGGAAGCACAGCCAACAATCAGACGGATGTGCTTTTCTTCGAGGTCTTTAAAGAACGCATGTTCTGCAAGAATTTTTTCAAGTGTTTCCATCGTGCTCCTCTTTTGTTGTCATAGGCACTTTGTCGTGTATGTGGTTTTCACGGATAGCCTGCGCTTCCTCGGTGATATCAATACCCACCGGGCACCATGTAATGCAGCGGCCGCATCCTACGCAGCCGGATGTTCCAAACTGGTCAATCCATGACGCCAGTTTATGCGTCATCCATTGGCGATAGCGGGCTTTAGCAGAAGATCGTACGCTGCCGCCGTGGATGTAAGAAAAATCCATCGTAAAACAAGAGTCCCATTTGCGTATGCGTTCAGCTTGCGTGCCGGTGAGGTCGGTAACGTCTTCGATGGTTGAGCAAAAACAGGTCGGACATACCATCGTGCAGTTAGCGCACGTCAAACAGCGAACGGCAGTAGCATCCCATCGCGGATGCTCAATATTTTGATAGAGAACTTCTTTGATATTGGCCGTATCGAGCGTGCGGCCCATTTTTTGAGCAGCAACATTGATAGCATGATCAGCACGTTCGATCTCATGCTGGCGCGCAGGTTTATGCTCAACATCATTCAGCACTTCAGCACCCCGTTCCGTTCCGGCTTCCACCATGAAATAATGATCGTTCTCGTCCTGCATTTCGGTAAGAGCAAGGTCATACCCTTGCGGAGCTTTTGGACCTGTGCCCATGGAAGCGCAAAAACATGTCCCTCCTGCTGTTGTGCAATTCACTGCGACAATAAATATACCTTCCCTCGCTTGACGGTACTGCACATCCTGATACTGACCTGCCTTAAACACTGTATCTTGAATTGCAATCGCGTTCAGCTCGCACGAGCGAACTCCGATAAAAGCATATTTCTTTCCGTCTGCGTCGCCGGAATCAGCGGCATGGGCTGTATCTGTTATCTGGAATCCTTTGCCGTTTCGACGAGCTGTCAGGATTTTTAAGATGGGAGGGAATAAGAATTTTTTCCACGAGTATGGGCTTGCTGAAAAGCCGAACACCGCCTTATCATTGCGCTTATGAAGACGATAGGTTGCTGCTTCTTGTTCATCCGTCCATCCAACGGGAAGATCGGCTGTTGACGTTATATCATCATACACGATTGCCGCATCACGGACGGTGGGACCTTTGAGGACATATCCCCGCCGACGAAGTGAATCAAATAATGAATCCAGAGCAGCGCGCTCAATTCTATGTACCATAGGAATCTCGGTGTTCGCGGGCAACTGGTCAGATTTTTTCAAATTTATCTTTTTTGGTATGACACACCGGGCATTCTTCCGTTTTCTCCGAAGTTAAAATGTAGCCGCATTCGGGGCAGATAAAATATTTTAGTTTCGGAATGTTGCCCATACGTTCTTCCGCTTCTTTGAATAATTCGTGATGCCGGGCATCACCATCGCGCGCTTGTTTGAATTGCAGGATCGCATCGGCTACTTGTTCAACTTCAGCGGTGCGAAGTAAATTGGGGTACATTGACTCTGCCTGAATGCCCTCCGTGCTCGTCGCCATTTTCAGTGCTTGAAGCGTCGTGCCGACGGCGATGGAATCAATAATCGGCTGTTGCGGCTCTACTCCAAAGCTCTTGATCAATTTTGCATGATTTGCGGCTCGGATTTCCTCGGAACGGATAACGGCTTTAAATAAATTCGCAACGTTTGTCAAGCGTTCCTTTTCCGCTTTTGCTACAAAGCGTTTATACCATGTAACACGCTTGACAGAAGCGCCGTATGCCGTTTGAAGATTATCAATTGTTATTTTTTGAGTGACGGGCGCAGGTTCTTCTTTCTTCTTACAGCCTGATAGCACAAGGGCGAGCGCAACGACGAAACAAAATGACAGCAACGAGAGGAAAATGAGTTTGTTGGTTTTCATGGCATTATTCTCCTTCCATGAAATGCGAATATTTCCAGCAGGAAATCTTATGTGGTTTATTGCTCAGCGCGCAAAAATCATTCCACCGAACATTGTATAATTACACAAAAAAAGTAAGGAAAATTCTCAACAATGACACAACCCTCCAAGAGTGAGAAGAGAACCCCCTTTTTTTCTCAACTCTACAAAAATGCCCCTTCTCAGATTTAAAAACCCAAGAGGGGGCAGGATGTTCTTCATCTCAAAGAGCTTACATCGTCAATCGTTGATATCCTATATTTCTATGCCTTGAAACGATGACTTGAATCGCCCTAAAATTTCCTTTGATTGTTCGGGACGACGGTCACCATATTGCTGGCACTCGAACACGGTCATTGCAGTCATATTCACAATGTCGCTCACGTCGCAGCCGGGTGTAAGGAGGTACACTGGCTTGCGGATGCCAAGCAGAACCGGACCGATAGCAACAGCACCGCCAAGGTGCGTAAGCAATTTATAGGCAATGTTCGCCGAGGTAAGATCAGGACAAATCAAAATATTGGCTGACCCCTTTAACGTACTGAAGGGATACAATTCAGTAACAATACCCGGGACTACTGCCGTATCAGCCATCATTTCGCCATCAACCATCAGGTCGGGCTCACTGCGACGCACCAACTGAACAGCATGGCGCACCCTTTCCGTCAACGGATGCTGCGTGCCGCCAAAATTGCTGAAGGAGAGCATGGCAACGCGCGGCTCAATATCGAATTGGCGGACTTTCTCAGCGGCAAGCAAGGCGATCTCAGCAAGGTCCTCGGCACTCGGCTCGATATTCACTGTTGCATCCGCAATAAAGATCGTTTGATTCTTAAAGACCAGCATATACAAGCCGGCAATCTTGCGAACTCCTTCGCGCTTCCCGATAATTTGCAGCGCAGGACGAACCGTATCGGGATAATGCTGTGTCAAACCGGAAAGTAATCCATCCGCATCGTCCAGTTCCACCATCATCATCCCGTATATGTTATGGGTCTTCATGTGCCGCTCAGCATCAAAGCGGGTTAACCCTTTCCGCTGACGCAAAGCGTAATACGCGGTAACATATTCATCAAAGCGCGGAGCCTTGCCGGGATTAATAATCTCAACACCATTGAGGTCCAATCCAAGATCGGCTATGCGCTGTTTGATGAACGTTCTGCTCCCGAGCAGAATCGGTTTCGCAATATTTTCATCAACAATGACCTGTGCGGCACGAAGTATCTTTTCCTCTTCGCCTTCGGGGAACACGATCCGCTTAGGCGCATGCTGTGCTTCGCGGATGAAGAAGCGCATTACTTCACGCGATTTGCCAAGACGGGCTTCAAGCGAATCCCGATAAGCCTCAAAATCCTTAATCGGGTTGCGGGCAACGCCGGTTTCCATTGCTGCTTTGGCAACCGCCGTCGCTTCCCATAACAATACGCGCGGGTCAAACGGCTTTGGAATGATATAATTCCTTCCGAAGGTGATCCGTTCGCCACCATAGGCACGAACAACGGAATCGGGGACATCTTCTTTTGCTAATGTTGCAAGAGCATGGGAAGCGGCGATTTTCATCTCTTCGTTGATCATCTTTGCGCGCACATCCAGCGCACCGCGGAAAATAAACGGAAATCCGAGAACATTGTTGACTTGATTCGGATAATCGGAGCGGCCGGTTGCCATAATAATATCACTGCGCACGCTCGTCGCGTCTTCGTACGTAATCTCCGGATCAGGATTTGCCATTGCGAGCACGATGGGATCGTCCGCCATGGATTTGACCATCTCTTTGGAAACAATCCCCTTCGCCGAGACACCACAAAACACATCGGCGCCTTTCATCGCATCGGCAAGCATTCGCGCGTCTGTATCAACCGCAAAATATTCTTTGTAGGGGTTCATCCCTTCTTTACGACCTTTGTACACCACGCCCTTCGTATCAACAAGGATCATATTCTGCCGTTTGACGCCAAGACTCTCATACAATTTTGCGCAGGCGATGCCGGCAGCGCCTGCTCCGCTAAACACAACTTTCACGTTATCAATGTTCTTCCCGACAATCTCAAGCGCGTTGACCAATGCCGCTCCGCTGATAATCGCCGTACCATGTTGGTCGTCATGGAATACGGGAATGTTCATCGTTTTCTTCAACGTCTCTTCGATGTAGAAACATTCCGGCGCTTTAATATCTTCCAAATTGATGCCGCCGAACGTCGGCTCTAACATTTGCACGGCTCGGATAATCTCATCGGGATTATGGGAGTTCAATTCAATATCGTACACATCAATATCGGCAAAACGCTTGAAGAGAACACCTTTACCTTCCATGACAGGCTTACCTGCAAGCGCTCCGATATCGCCAAGCCCAAGCACGGCTGTGCCATTTGAAATAACGGCAACGAGATTTCCCTTTGCAGTGTACAAATATGCGTCATCGGGGTTAGCCTCAATTTCTCGGCACGGCTCCGCTACTCCGGGCGTATATGCCAGCGAAAGATCGCGTTGGGTTTGACAGGGCTTACTGGAAATGACTTCAATTTTACCTCTTCGTCCTTGAGAATGATAATCCAGTGCTTCTTGTTTGCGTATCATAGTGACATTCCTTTCTACCGCTCTATAGCTCTTACGCGCACAGCCCTCGGCGCGCACAAAGGGCATAATTCAGTCAATGGGTTTTTCTTTAAGATTTTTTGTGGGATGGGTTCGCCGCACGAGAGACAGAATCCTTGTGAACCGCGATCTACATCATTCAGTAATTGCAGGATTGTGCCATCGCGCAGTTTTGATTTACAAAAAGCGGTGGGCTTCCGCTCACAAACCTTTATTGGTAAATTACAAAAGGCACAGATATAGGTTTCGCCATCTTGAAACGAGGCAAGAGGGGAAAACTCCGCAATCTGTGTCAGCGTGGTGCGGAGCTTGCGGATAATTGATTTTTTAGAACGATGTTGCGCTTTGCGGGCCATCGTTATTGTTGACCCGTGCCTTTCCTTGAAGAATTATTTTGGTTATTTCCCCGGCATCTTTGCGCCAGAATCGCATCAGCCTATGGCTGAAAAGATGCCGGGGAATTGGTCGTTGAACAACAAGACCTATTTAAACCGATTGAGCGCTTTCATGTAATTTGCGCGCTCAAACGCCGATGGATCCGGAACCGATTGCTGGCTCATACTTCCCTTCATCTGTTCGATGGAAACGTACTCATGCTCCAGCATCCATTTTTGAAGATTTTCAAGAACTCGCGTTATGTGCTCGGGACCGTTTTTGAGAAGCGCGGAACACATCATTGCTACATCTGCGCCAGCCATAACCATTTTCAAGACATCTTCCTCCGTATGAATACCGCTCGTCCCTGCCAAGCTTGTCTGAACCATGCCGTGCAGAATTGCTATCCAACGAAGTGGAAGCCGCATTTCATCCGAAGTGCTGAGAACTACGCCCGGTTTGACCTCTAACGCCGCAAGATCAAAATCCGGCTGATAAAAACGATTAAAGAGCACCAATCCATTTGCTCCCGCGTGTTCCAATCGTTTTGCAACGTGCGCAAATGAGCTGAAAAACGGATTTAACTTCATTGCGACAGGAATCGTTACCGCTTTCTTCACTGCATGCAACACATTGATATAACGATCTTCTATTTCCTGACTGGTAAGTTTCGGGTCAGTTGGAATGTAGTAAACATTCAGTTCGATTGCGTCGGCACCTGCTTGTTCCATGCGCCTCGCGTACTCAATCCAACCGCCATTGGAAACGCCATTCAAGCTGCCAATAACCGGAATGTCGAGAGATTGTTTTGCCTTATGCAACAGCTCGATGTACTGTTCGGGACCAAGATTGTATTCCGAAATATCGGGAAAGTAATCAATCGCCTCGGCATAACTTTCGGAGCCGTACGCAAGATAATGTTGAAGCTCAGCCGACTCGTGCTCAATTTGTTCTTCAAATAACGAGTACATTACTATTGCCGATGCGCCCGCATCTTCGAGTTTCTTCATACCATCGAGCGTGCGGGACAAAGGACTTGCCGATACGACAATTGGATTTTTAAGCCGCAAACCAAGATACGTTGTTGAAAGATTCATCATCATCTCCGTTTATAATAATTTAATGAGCAACCGGTTCTGTTTCTTCTTTCTTCACTGCCTCATCCCCCGCTTTTGCCAGTTGTTCGTAAATCTCCCATCGTACTTTGACGTCAGACTCAGCCAACGCCATCAATTCTTTGGCGCGCTCGGGATACATCTTGTGTAACGAGCTGAACCGAACTTCCAATGAGGTAAACTCCCTCAACGGAAGCTTCGGCGCTTTGGAATCAAGTTTAAACGGATTCTTTCCTTCGTTTACAAGCGCCGGATTGTAGCGGAACAGGGGCCAATAACCTGTTTCAACGGCAACTTTTTGGTTTGTCATTCCTTTTGCCATATTGATACCATGTGCAATGCAATGACTGTATGCGATAATAATCGAGGGTCCATCATACGCTTCAGCCTCGAGAAATGCGCGGACTGTCTGCGCATCATTTGCTCCCATCGCGACTTTCGCAACGTACACGTTACCGTATGTCATCGCGATAAGAGCGAGGTCTTTCTTCTGCGTCGGTTTGCCGGCGGCGGCGAACTTGGCAACCGCCGAGCGCGGCGTTGATTTGGACATTTGTCCACCGGTATTGGAATACACTTCCGTATCCAGCACAAGGATATTCACATTTCTGCCGGAAGCAAGAACGTGATCCAATCCGCCATAGCCGATATCATACGCCCAACCGTCACCGCCCATGATCCAGATGCTTCGTTTGACGAGGTTATCTGCCAGGCTGAGAAGATTCTTCGCCTCGGGCGTCTTGACGTCTTCCAATTTTTGTCTGAGTAATTCTACGCGCTCGCGCTGCTCGTAAATTCCCATCTCATCGGATTGGTTGGCATTAAGAATTGCTTTGCTCAATGCTTCTCCTATTTCAGCGGTTAACAAGCGTACAAGCTCACGAGCCATTTCAGTGTGCTTATCAACCGTTAAGCGCATACCCAATCCGAACTCAGCATTATCTTCGAAGAGAGAATTCGACCATGCGGGACCCCGTCCTTCATTGTTCGTTGTCCATGGTGTCGTCGGTAAATTGCCTCCATAAATTGAAGAACAGCCTGTGGCATTTGCGATGATAGAGCGGTCTCCAAACAGCTGGCTCACCAACTTCACATACGGTGTTTCACCACATCCCGAACATGCTCCGGAGTACTCGAATAACGGCTGTAACACCTGCGACCCTTTGATTGAATCCACTTTGACGAAGCGACGGTCAACTTCCGGCAAATTCAGGAAGAAATCGTAATTTACCCGCTCGGCTTCGCGTAACGGGGGCTGAGGCTTCATGTTGATCGCCTTCACCTTCACTTCCGATTTGCTCTTCGCCGGGCACACTTCAACGCATAATTCGCAGCCCGTGCAATCTTCAGGGGCAACTTGGATCGTATATTTCATCCCTTTATACTCAGCGCCCTTGTACTCCATGGACTTGAATGTAGGCGGAGCATTTTTTAACTCGGCAGGATCGTATACCTTTATGCGTATCGAAGCGTGCGGGCAGACCAGCGCGCATTTGTTGCATTGAATACAAATATCCGGTATCCATTCGGGAATTTCGAGCGCGATGTTTCGTTTTTCCCATTGAGCCGAGCCAACGGGGAATGTCCCATCGTTCGGCATTGCACTGATAGGAAGCCTATCCCCTTCGCCGGCAATAATTTTTGCAGTAACTTGCTTAATAAAATCAGGAGCTTTTTCCGATACTGTTGGCGGCATCTCGATTGTGCTGGTGACTTTTTCCGGCACTTTTACTTCAAAGAGATTTGCCAATGTTTGGTCAACAGCTTCGAAGTTTTTCTTAACGACTTCCTCGCCTTTTCTCCCGTACGTCTTTTCGATCGAGTGTTTAATCGCTTCGATTGCTTCTTTCCTCGGCAGCACCCCCGAAATAGCAAAGAAGCACGTCTGCATGATCGTATTGACTCTTCCGCCCATGCCGGTTTGTTGGGCGACTTTATAGCCGTCTATGACATAGAGCTTTAGTTTCTTTTCGATGATTTCTTTTTGAATATGGCGCGGCAGTTTATCCCAAACAATATCGGGTCCGTACATGCTATTGAGCAACAATGTTCCGCCGCGTACGGCATTTTGCAGAATGTCGAACTTTTCTAAAAAGAACCATTGATGGCAAGCGACAAAATTTGCGCCTTCAATGAGATAGGATGAGCGGATAGGTCTTGGACCAAACCGCAAATGCGACGTCGTTGTAGAACCCGATTTTTTCGAATCGTACACAAAATAGCCTTGAGCGTAGTTCGACGTATCCTCACCGATAATTTTGATGGAGTTCTTGTTTGCTCCGACTGTGCCATCCGCTCCGAGTCCATAGAAAATAGCGCGAACGACATCGGCCGGCTCAATGTTCAATGATCGGTCGTACTCAAGACTCGTCATCGTTACATCATCCACGATACCAATCGTGAAGTGGTTCTTCGGAGTATCCTTTTTTAGTTCATCTAACACGGCTTTAACCATTGTGGGGGTAAATTCTTTTGAGGACAATCCATATCGTCCGCCGATGACTTTGGGGAATGATTTCAGCGGAGACTTCCCACCCACAAACGTTTCACTCAGAGCTGTTACGACATCCATATATAGAGGCTCGCCCGTTGCGCCGGGTTCTTTTGTTCTATCAAGGACCGCAATACTTTTAACGGACTTGGGGAGAGCATTGATAAAACGATCAATCGCAAAAGGTCTAAAGAGTCTTACTTTGAGCAACCCGACTTTTTCCCCTTTTGTTTGCAGATACTCGATTGTCTCGTGAGCAGTTTCCGCTCCGGAACCCATCATGATAATAACGCGCTCAGCATCCGGCGCACCACAATACTGGTACAGTGTATATTGTCGCCCAACGATGCCGGCAAACTTATCCATCGCCTTCTGGACGATTTCCGGACAAGCATTATAATAGGGGTTGACTGCTTCACGCGCTTGGAAAAAGACGTCGGGATTTTGCGCCGAGCCTCGCATCACCGGATGATCGGGAGATAAGGCACGGGCACGATGCTGATGAACCAGATTATCATCAATCATCGCGCGTAAATCTTCATCGGCTAACTGCTCAATTTTCATGACTTCATGCGAAGTGCGAAAGCCATCAAAAAAATGGACAAACGGAACGCGCGATTCCAATGTAGCCGCTTGGGCAATTAAGGCAAGGTCCATTACTTCCTGCACGGAACCCGATGCGAGCATCGCCCAGCCCGTGGAACGAGTAGCCATCACATCACTATGGTCGCCAAAGATGGAAAGAGCATGGGTTGCAACGGTACGCGCGGCGATATGAAATACGGTCGAGGTCAATTCTCCCGCAATCTTAAACATATTGGGAATCATCAGGAGAAGGCCTTGCGATGCAGTGAAGGTTGTTGAAAGTGCGCCTGTTTGCAACGCGCCATGCACAGCGCCTGCCGCGCCGCCTTCACTTTGCATTTCCACGACCTGTGGCACGGTGCCCCAGAGATTTTTTCGCCCCTGCGCCGACCATTCATCAGCCCACTCGCCCATATTAGAGGAAGGGGTAATCGGATAAATTGCTATGACTTCATTAAGTTTATGCGCTACGTACGCAGCCGCTTCATTGCCATCTATCGTTACTTGGTTACGTTGAACGCCGTTTGTTGGCCTTTGAGCAGAAACCGTATCTTTAGACATCTTTTCCTTGCCTTTCTTTAATAGAGAAAATTAAAAATGATAATTCATCTCTGGGCGTTATTAGTCAATAACTATTCCACGTATGCGCCTAAATTTTACTCCGAAAAGGCGGGAAAAACGGCTGTTTACAAGTTGTGGATTCTCAGTTTTGAGAATGAAGGATAAATTTTTGGCAGAAATAGGGAGAGAATTACGATTTGTGATGAAAATATTGGCGTGAAAACAAAAACCCCATCCCGTTATGGGGGATGGGGTTTTAATAAAAACTGGTGTGAGACTTAACTTCTTTATTTTACAAGCATCATTTTTTGAATTAACGATCTTCCATTTGCTTCCAACTTATAGAAATACACGCCGCTGGTTACAGACGAACCATTAAAGCTGACTTGATATGAACCGGCATTGCGATATTCATTGAGCAGTGTCGCCACTTCCCGACCAAGCATGTCGAATACCTTCAACGAGACAACTCCGCTTTGAGGGAGCGTAAAATGAATCACTGTCGTTGGGTTGAAGGGATTGGGGTAGTTTTGTAATGAAAGCCCTGCCGTTTGAGATAACGAGGTTTGTGCGATTGGTTGAGAAGCTTTACCTGACCACTCTCCAAGTGTGGATTGGGCAGATATGCTTAATGGATCCCCGGGATACTCAGCAATTAATTTTCTAAAGTACTCTGCACCTCTTGTTGTATTATCCAGTCTATACCAGAGAATATTTCCGGCATTGTAGAGAGCATCTTTTACAATTAATTTGTCGGTGTTACCCGCAAGGGCAAGAGCACTGGTCAATGCCACATTATAGTTACCTTCCTTCACATGGCGACTCATGAGCAGAGAATTTGCAACGCTTGCTACTTTTGAGTTTTGACGCTGGGTAATGACCGAGTTGAGATTTGTCTTAGAGTCCCTGCCTAACTTTTCTAAAATCCGATCAGCAAATACTAAAGCTCTGCTTCCTGCAAAAGAATCCGGGTATTTCAGCACAATGGCTTGGAAGAGGCTGAGAGCGCCTTCATAATTTTCATTGAGAAAAAGCTTATAAGCTTGGTCAACTTCTTTCATGCCAGGATCATCCGCCGCGCTACCAGAGATTTTTGTGAGCAACCCTCGTACTTCTTTTCCGGTTGACGATTCAACTATTTGACCTGCCCAGGTGTTTGGATCAGAGCTTAAGGCGTTTGAGTAATCTACATTGGCAGTTACGCTGGGATATGCAGGATAGCTTCCCCACCAGTTGCCGCGTGCATAGATTGTTCCGCTATAGGTTGAGTAAATATCATAATAATCATTCGAGTAAAGACTGTTATAGCCGGGAATAATTACCCAATGCAGGGACTGAGGTGGCATCTCCATAGACTGCCCAACTGTTGTAGCGCAGCACGTTATTGACCTGAATGTTGGCATCGCCATAGCTTGCGCAGTTAACACCGTACGTATTATTTTGGATCCGGCTCCAACTTAATGTGCTGCAGTTACCGTAGATATACACACCCGTAGTGTTGTTTCTAATGGTGCTGTTTGAAATTGGTACGTTTGTGCTGTAATTATAGACACCGTACTGAGCATTCTCTATGGTTGCATAGGAAATTGAGCTACCGGCATTGCCGTTGTAAAACTCAATGCCATACCACTGACCGCCGGAACGGGTAAAAGTAATTGGCTGCGACGAAGTGCCGTTTGCAATGAGTTTGCCTTCGATACGAAGTTTGTAATTACCTGTGAAATTCCATGTGATACCGGGAGTTAATGTCCAGGTTTCTCCAGCGGGGATAGTAATGTTCCCGTTTACAGACCCTCCATAATTTCGCAATGTCAAGGTAATTGC
>JACQBK010000034.1 GCA_016194505.1 Ignavibacteriales bacterium
CCGTTTCCCCCGAGACGTACATATTGCTCCCGCAGGCGGTGACGGGCGAACTCGATCAGATCTCTCCGCAGTGTATACCGCAGTGCCCACAATTCTTCATCGGTGGCAAGCTCATTGCTTTCCATGGTGTGCCAGAATTTTACATCCATCAATTTGCTTGTCCAATCGACACCGAGGCGTTTGTTCCAGAACTCGTGCGCTTTCTGTGTTGCCCAGCTCGGCGTGTGGATGCCATTCGTAACGTAACCGATGGGTACATTCTGCACATCAACGGAAGAGTACAAATCTTTCCACATCTCTCTGCTGACCTGACCGTGAAGCTCACTGACACCATTTGCCGCGCGGGACATTTTCAACGCGAGCACGGTCATTGTAAAATGTTCTTCCTGATCAGCAGGATTGACACGACCGTACGCCATCCACTGGTCGTGTGAGAGATTTGTGCCTGACCAAAATTTTCCGAACAAATGTTGCATAAGTTCCGAGCTAAATCTGTCATGGCCCGCGGGGACCGGCGTGTGCGTGGTGAAGATGCACTGTGCCGCGACAGTCTTTTCTGCATCCGATTGATTGTTGCCGGATTTCAATTCCTGGCTCAGTAGCTCAAGCGTGAGAAATGCGGAGTGCCCTTCGTTCATGTGATAGACGGAAGGCTGAATGCCCATCGAGCGGAGCAAGCGAGCACCGCCGATGCCGAGCACAATTTCCTGCCCGATGCGCGTGTCAATGTCGCCGCCGTACACGTGCGCGGTCAATCCCTGAAAATGTTGGTCGTTTTCAGGAAGATTAGTATCAAGCAAATAGAGTTCCACTCTTCCTACCCGCAATCGCCACGTTTGGAAATAAACGATACTATGACCCATTTCGACGGAGTTCAACAGCCGCCCGCCTTCTTGCAGTGTTACAAGCTCCAAGGGCAAGGCTTCGGGATGATAGAGAGGGTATAACTCCTGTTGCCAGCCGTCTGGTCCTATTCGCTGCAGGAAATATCCTTGCTGGTAAAAAAGCCCAATACCTATAAAGGGAATACCGAGGTCGCTGGCTGATTTGGTATGGTCGCCGGAAAGCACCCCCAATCCGCCCGAATAGATAGGGAGAGATTCGTGGATGCCGAACTCCGCGCTAAAATATGCCACCGGCCCGTTGAGTTGTGCCGCATGCTGGCTTGCCCACGTTTTTTCCTCGTTCATATAAGACTCAAATTCTTCAAGAGCATGCTTTACTTTTTTCGCTAGATCGGGGTCGTGAAGGCGGGCAGCGAGTTCTTGCGGCGAGAGTTCTTTAAGGACTTCAACGGCATTGTGGTTCGTGCGCTCCCAAACGAAGGGAGAAAGTTCACGAAAGATTTCTTGGGCTTGAGGATTCCACGCCCACCAGAGGTTATTGGCAAGCGTATAAAGGCGTTCTGTAAGCGAGCGATGGATACCGTTTCTGATGTTCTACTCCTGTAAATTGTTATTGCAATTACTTAACAAGTTGTCTCAAACATGATTTCCTATAGATTTTTTCGTGAGGGTTAAAACCCCGACCTTTAGGTCGAGGTGGAACAATACCCAAAACGAACAAGGGCTTCAGCCCCGACCACTGACAAAGATAGGTTTTGAGACAACTTGTAGATAAATTCAATCCAACATAACAATGCAAAAAATTTACTTGAAATTCCAGAGGAACAAGCATGGAAGAGGGTGGAAGAATTTTTGCGGAGAGGAGCTTGAAGTGGGGGGAAGGGGATAAAAATTTTGCTATGTTCGTAGGTTGTCGTGTTTATATTTTTTTCATCTTAAGTCTCAACGAATTTGAAACGACACTAACGGAACTGAATGCCATGGCTCCTGCGGCAATAATCGGATTAAGCATGCCCAACGCCGCCAACGGAATGCCGATAATGTTATAAATGAACGCCCAAAAAAGATTTTGCCGGATGGTTCGGATTGTCGCTTTTGATAGCTTAATTGCCTGCACAACCCCCATGAGATCGGATCGCATCAGCGTTATGTCCGCGGTTTCCATTGCAATATCCGTTCCGGTTCCCATTGCGATGCCGACATCGGCTTGAGCAAGGGCTGGAGCATCGTTGATGCCATCACCGACCATTGCAACAATGTTTCCTTCCGCTTGAAGTGCTTTTACGTGCGCCGTTTTATCTTGCGGCAACACCTCCCCTATAACGCTATCAATCACAACTTGCGTCGCAATTGCATGAGCCGTTCGTTTGTTATCTCCCGTCAACATGATGGTCTTGATGTTCATGCGTTTGAGTTGTGCTATTGCATCGAGCGATGTTTCCTGAATCGTATCGGCGATTGCAACAAGTCCGGCAAGTTTCCCATTCATCGCAACAAAGATGGACGTTTTTCCTTGTTCAGAAAATTTTGCCGCGTTCGTTTCTGCTTCCGTTGTTGCTATTGAGTATTCCCGCATCAAATTTGTATTGCCAACAGCCATTGCATAGCCCTGGACGACCCCTGTAACGCCTATGCCGGTAAGAGATTGAAACGACTCAACGTTTTCCAAGTGCAGACCAAGCTCTTTTGCTTTTTCGACAATGGCTTGCCCTAACGGATGCTCGGATTTGTGTTCCAGCGAAGCCGCTTGCTGAAGCAGTGTTTGCTCATTGACTCCGTTAAATGTCATGATATCGGTAACGGATGGCTTTCCCTTGGTGATCGTGCCCGTTTTATCGAAAACAACCGTGTCAATCTTATGGGCGCGCTCTAAACTTTGGGCGTTTTTAATAAGCACTCCCATTGAGGCTCCGCGCCCTGTACCAACGATAATTGCTGTCGGTGTTGCAAGCCCCAATGCGCATGGGCACGCAATAATAAGAACAGCGATAAAATTCATCATTGCCGCAGTAAAACCAACGCCGCCCACGACATACCACAGCACGAATGTCGCAACTGCAATCCCGATGACAATCGGGACGAAAACGGAAGCAATCGTATCTGCCAGCGCTTGAATAGGCGCTTTCGAGCCTTGTGCATCTTCTACTAACTTAATGATATGCGCGATGACGGTGTCCTTCCCGACAGCAATTGCGCGAAACTCGATGCTGCCGTTTTTATTGATCGTACCGCCAACGACATTATTCCCAACGCTTTTCTCGACCGGCAAGCTTTCTCCGGTAATCATGGATTCATCAATTGTGGTGAATCCGTCGGTGATGACGCCGTCCACAGGGATTTTTTCGCCGGGTCGCACGTGCACACTATCGTTCACAAGAACGGCATCAATGGGTATTTCCTGCTCAACACCGTTACGGATAACGTGCGCAGTTCGCGGCTGAAGGCCCATGAGTTTCTTAATCGCATCGGAAGTTTTGTGCTTCGCACGGGCTTCAAGCAGTCGCCCCATTAAAATGAGAGCAATGATAGTCGTTGTGGTATCGAAGTACAAATCATTCATCGCTCCGGATAATCCCAGCCAGTGTGGGAAGAGTGTTACGACTGCGCTGTACGCGTACGCAACTCCCGTTCCGACAGCGACGAGGGTATTCATATCCGCCGAAAAATGTTTGGCAAGCTGCCATGCTGTTTTGTAAAATCTCTTTCCTGAGATAAACACCACTGGCGTAGCCGCTATAAGAAGAAGCTTGTTGACCTCATCCATTGAAAGAGGCGACCACTCCATAAACCATGAGGTCATGCTGACCATGCTGACAATCATAATCGGGATCGCAAGCACCATCGCGAAAATAAATTCCTTCTTCAATTGCTTGTAGGCTTTTTCTTGATGGGATTCCTGCAAACTTTCCAAAGGTTTGGGACCTTCGGAAGGTTGAGATTTCTCTGGCGCAAGGAGCTTATAGCCAACTTCTTCTACCGCCGCTGAAAGTTTCGAAAGATCGGTTTTTTGTGGATCGAACGAAAGGGCGACGTTCTCCGTCGCAAGGTTGACGTTCGCCTCCCTTACGCCATCTACTTTCTTCAATGCCTTCTCAACGCGCAGAACACAGCTTGCGCATGTCATTCCCTCAACGGGGAGCGTTATAGTTTGTTGAGCGTTGTTGTCCATTGTTATGTTGTCGAAACAAGTTCGTAGCCCGCTTCCTCAATTGCGTGTGCCAGCGATTGTTGAGTGACGGTTGACTCGTCGTACTTCACGCGCGCTTTGCCGATTTGCACGTCTTCAACGGTCAATCCTGCGACTTTGCCAAGTTCTTTCTTGACGCTCATGACGCAATGACCACAGCTCATTCCTTCGATGGTGAGTTCTTGAGTTTTCATGCGTGATTCCTTTCTGAAAAATAATTTCTGATTGCACTATCAATATAACGTATTGATATGCAGAAGGAGTTACATTTTAAGGAAAAAGAGTTACAAAGTTTTAAGGGCTATTTTGGCTTAAAAACAAGCGCCATGCTGGCTTATTCCAACATGGCGTTTAGAGTTTAACTTGATTTAAATCTCCCCTAAAATAAAAACGGGACACAGAGAACACAGAGATCACAAAGGAAACAATTAAAAAAATATTTATTCTCTGTGTGCTTTGTGTCTTCTTTGTGCACCTCTGTGCTATGCTTTTATCTTTAAGCCTCGAGTGTTTTTGAGATGCTTATGAAAATAACGTGAATTTTACCTCACTTTATCCAGCGGCTTTCGGCTCTCGGTTTTGAGATGTTTAAAATGGCTGGGGGAAAATCCCGTTACCTGCTTAAATTGGTTGGAAAGGTGCGGAACACTGCTATACCCCATTTTATAGGCAATTTCACTCAACGTAAGCTCGTCATATTTCAATAATTCCTTCACCCGCTCGATCTTTTGGAGGATAATGAACTTCTCGATGGTGATTCCCTCCGTTGATGAAAACAGCGAGCTGAGGTAATGATATTCCAATCCGAGTTCCTTTGAGATGTATTCGGAATAATTGAGCTTTAATTCCTTCTCATCGTGGTTGTAGTGAACGAGCCGTATAATGGCGTTTTTTATCCGCTCGACGATTTGAGATTGTTTATTATCGAGCAGTTCGAAACCATTTGCTTCCAACGTTTCCCGAATTTTCTTAACGTCCAATTCACCCTTCGTCGCGGAGACAATTGCTTCTCCGAGCGTAACGCTTCGCATATCAAGTCCAAGATGTTGCAATTCTTCCCTCACGACCTTGATGCACCGGTCGCATACCATATTTTTAATATGTAAGGTCGTTGTTTTTTGAGAGGAGTTCATCGTGCAGCCTTACCATCTTCTCGGAGCGTCTTTCACACTGCGGACAGTGTCCCGCGCAATCAAAAGCTCTTCGTTGGTCGGAATGACGTAGAGTTTTACTTTGCTGCCGGCTTTGCTGATTTCGCCCTCTTTGCCGTGTTGGAGTTCGTTGTTGCGCTTTTCGTCAATCTCAACGCCTAACCATTCCAGCCCGGTACAAATTCGCTGGCGGATTGTCTTTGAGTTTTCGCCGATACCGCCGGTAAAGATGATCGCGTCAGCGCCGTTCATCTCCGCAAGGTACGCGCCGATGTATTTTTTTACGCGTTGGCAAAAAATATCAATTGCCAACTTCGCCCGTCGGTCTTGGTGCTCGTGTTCCTCTTCGAGCAGATCGCGCATGTCGTTTGTCAAACCGGAAAGCCCAAGCAAGCCGGATTGTTTGTTGAGCACGGTGTCAATTTCGCTGATGGACATGCCTTCCTTATGCGCAAGGAACTCCAGCACCGAAGGGTCAATATCGCCGCCGCGTGTCCCCATCACGAGACCTTCCAGCGGCGTTAAGCCCATGGAGGTATCGAACGATTCTCCACGTTTAATCGCGCACGCCGAACAGCCGTTGCCGAGATGGAGCGTGATGACGTTTGTTTCTTCGCGGCCCTTCCCTGCAATTTTACGATAGCGATACGCGGCATAACGGTGCGAGGTGCCGTGGAATCCGTACTTGCGGATTTTATGCCGGCGATAGAGCTGATAGGGGATTGCGTACAGATACGATGTTTCCGGCATCGTAGAGTGGAACGATGTATCGAACACCGCAACTTGCGGAACACCGGGACCCATTAACTCCCGCGCGGCGTAAATGCCTTTGAGGTTTGCGGGGTTGTGCAACGGAGCGAGCTCGATTGTGTCTTCTATTCCTTTGATGACCTCTTCATCAATGATGACGGATTTGGTGAACTTCTCCGCGCCGTGAACAACGCGGTGACCGATGGCATGAATATCCGCAAGTGAGCGGATGCCGGGGATCTGCGCCTCTGCGGAGATAATCCACCGGACGACATAATCGAGCGCGGCACGGTGATCCCGCAGGGGCGCCGCTTGCTTGATTGACGGTTTTCCGTCCGCTTGAAGCGTAATGAGCGATTGGCTGCCGATGCGCTCGATAAGACCCTTTGCTTTTTGCGTCTCGGTGTCTTTCTCGATAAGGTCGAGATCGGTTTCGATGATTTGGAATTTGAGCGATGAGCTGCCGCAATTCAGGACGAGTATATTCATAGGATTATTTCGTTTTCAAGTCAAATAGGACACGGTAACAGCGGATAAGGCTGAAAAAGCGCCGACAAAATTTTATTGAGTTTTTATCCGCGTAGATCCGCATAATCCGCTTCTTCAGCCTGCCCGACACAGGCGGGCGTGCTATTCTATATAAAACGTACTGTTTTGTTACCCGAAACTCAAGGCTATGTTCCTTCCGTTTTTCTCAATTTTAGCGTATCTTCTCAATGGTGATAATCACAAAATGAAAAAATTCACACTCAAGCCGCTGCCGCACGACAATTTGCATCTCGTTCATCCGCAGCGATTTACTATAGATTATAAGAATGACCTCAACCCCGCGCAGTATGAGGCGGTTACCTCGGTAAACGGTCCGCACCTTATTATTGCGGGAGCGGGAACGGGCAAAACGCGCACGGTCGTGTATCGTGTTGCGTATCTTGTTGAATTGGGTGTGAAGCCCGAACATATTTTGCTCCTCACATTTACACGCAAAGCGGCACAGGATATGCTTCGCCGCGCGGCGTTGCTTCTCGATACGCGATGCGAGCAGGTTGCAGGTGGAACGTTCCACTCGTTTGCCAATAATATCTTACGCAAGTATGCAACGCTGATAGGGTTTGAGACGAATTTTACCATTCTGGATCAAGGCGATGCGGAGGATGTTATCAATCTTCTTCGCATGCGGCTGAAATACGATACGAAGGAAAAACGCTTTCCCCGCAAGGAAGCGCTCTACGATCTCTATAGCCGTTCGCTGAATACAGTGACGCCGATGAACCAAATCCTCGCGTACGATTATCCGCATTATCTTGAGCTTGAGGAGGATATTAAAAAGGTTCACGCCGCGTATGTAAGTTACAAAAAACAGCATAATCTTATGGATTATGACGATCTGCTGTTTAATCTTGGCGAGTTATTGAGGAAGAATGAGGCGATCCGTGCAACGCTTTCGGATCGGTATAAATACATTATGGTTGACGAGTATCAGGATACGAATAAAATTCAGGCGGAGATCGTCAAACTGCTTGCACTGAAACATGATAACATCATGGTGGTGGGGGATGATGCGCAGTCTATTTATTCGTTCCGCGGCTCGACGATTAAGAATATATTGGACTTTCCGAAAGAATTTTCCAATTGTAAAATCGTGAAGTTGGAAGAAAACTTTAGAAGCACCCAGCCGATTTTGAACTTGGCGAATGAGATATTGAAACGCGGTGCGCCGGTTAAATAGAAAGTGAAAAGTGAGAGGTAAGGGGTGAGAAGGGCAAAGCAAAAGACATTTTACCGCGGAGCGCGCCCGCCCGCCTCGGGCAGGCAGAGGTCGCGGAGAAGGACATTAAAACGTTGAAATTATTTTAAGTATCTTCTCTCTGTTCTCCGCGATCTCTGCGGTAATATTTTTTTTGTTTTTTTCTTTGTGCCCTTGGTGTCGTTGTGGTTAAATTAAAAAATGTACAATAAAGAACTTTACTCAAAAAAATCCGACGGAAATTTGCCCCAGCTTGTGATTGCGGAGAACGAAAACCTCCAATCTCGCTTTGTTGTGCAGAAGATTTTGGAACTACGGGAGCAGGGCATTCCCCTTGAAGAAATGGCGGTGTTGTTTCGGTCATCGTTTTTGTCATTCGATCTGGAAATTGAACTGACAAAGGCGAACATCCCATTTGTAAAGTTCGGTGGATTTAAGTTCATCGAGACATCCCATGTAAAAGATATGATCGCGTATCTGCGCGTGCTGGAAAATCCCCGCGATGTCGTTGCGTGGAACAGGATTCTGCTGTTGATTGACGGGGTCGGTCCCCGCACCGCGGAAAAAGTGATCGAAGATATTTTAAAGAAAAGAGTAGCAACCACCGGAAACGGAACAGAAGCGGTTACAACAAAATTCTGGATGGATTACAACGCGTATCCGGAAAACGTTCAAAAAGTGTTCTCTATGTTGGGCGCAGTTGCGAAGCCGACCGTGGCTCCGGCGGAGAAAACATATCACATTCTTCAGTATTATGAGCCGATTTTGCGGGCGCGGTACGATGATCACTCCAAGCGGAAAAAAGACCTCGAGATGTTCCAAAACATAACCGAGCGCTACAATGATGTCGGAACGTTATTAACCGATCTTGCGTTAGAGCCGCCGAACGAAAGCGTTTCCGATATCGAGTCGCCGGGGAAGGAAGAAGAATTTCTCACGCTCTCGACCATTCACAGCGCAAAAGGATTGGAGTGGAATGCGGTATTCGTTCTCTATGCGCTTGAGGGGAGATTTCCCACCAGCCGCGCCGCATCAAGCGACGACGAAATGGAAGAGGAACGACGGCTGATGTATGTCGCTTGTACGCGCGCGAAGGAACATCTTTTCATCACGTACCCCATCAATATTTACGACCGTGAAAGCGGCATAATTTTAAGCAAGCCCTCGCGCTTTATTGCAGGCATTGAAGGAAAATTGTTGGAGCCGTGGGTGATTGAGTAATGGAGCAGAGGTGCAGGGGAGCAAAACACACTGTAGGAAATAATTAAGATAATAGAGAATGGAAACTGTCATACTTTACTTAGACCGCAACGAAAACCTCTACGGTCCCGCGCCGCAGTGTTACGAAGTATTAAAGAACCTTGGCGTAGAGGAGTTGAGTATGTATTCACGCGATTTTACCCGCGGCGTTAAAAGCAAGCTTTCGGAACGCTTGGCGGTTGAGTTAGGCATTCCCGAGAAACAAATTTTGTTGAGCGAAGGCAGTGAAGACATGCTCAAGCAGGTTGTGCATTGCTATCTTGGTCCCGGCGAAAAAATGCTCTGTCCAGCCCAATCGTGGTGGTATTATCAGTCCGTCGCTTCGGAAGTGGCGGGAGAGACGGTCACATATTCATTGAAGGAGGGTCGAGATTCCTTTTACTACGATGTGGACGAATTGATTGGCCTTTACAAGAAAGAATCCCCCCGCGTTGTGCTTATCGCATCTCCTAATAACCCAACGGGCAATTCATTCCCCGATGAAGATTTGAAAAAACTGACCGAGGCATTCCGTGAAAGCATCGTTGTGCTGGATGAAGCGTACTGGGGATTTTCAGAATCATCCAACGAGCACATTGCGGAGTCAGTGAGCCGCTATCGTAATTTGCTGGTGCTAAGAACGTTCTCGAAGTACTACGCCCTCGCGGGTGCGCGCATTGCGTATGCGGCGGTTGGCACAAGCTTCAGCAAGCTCACGAAATTTTCCTCTCGGTATCTCGGCTACAATCGTATTTCAGAAGAGCTTGCGCTTGCGGCGCTCGATTCAAGGCAATACTATTCTGATATTGCAAAAGCCATGCTTGCGGACAGACAGCGCTATTATGATTTTTTTGACCGGCAAGAGGGATTTCATTGTTACCGTTCGAACGCAAATTTCATTCTTGTGAAAATTCCTGCTACGTTAAAACTCCCCATGCAGAAATTTTTAGCGGCGCGAGCTATCGCCGTCAAATTTTTTGCGGAGAAAGAATTTGAACATTGTGTGCGGATTACCTTAGGCACGGTCGAGCACAATCGCCGGTTGATTGATGCGCTCGGTGAATTCCTTACGACGAAAACCGCACGGGGAATATCGGCATGAAATGCGTAATTCTCGCCGCAGGGGAGTCAACCCGTTTGCGCCCACTGACGAATGATACCCCTAAGTGTTTGCTGAATGTTGGCGGAAAGGCTATCCTCCATCGTACGCTAGAAAACGTATTCGCGACAGGAATTAAGGAAGTTGCAATAGTTGTTGGCTATAAAGCTGATGCCATTCGTGCTTTTGTGAAAGAAAAATTTCCTCAGCGCAGTATCCGATTTATTCTTAATCCAAACTTTGCCTCGACGAATAACGCCTATTCGCTTGTGCTGGCACGAAAATTTTTTGTAGATGAGCAAGAGCCACAACCATCCAAAGAAAAATTTTTACTGCTGGATGGCGACATTGTTTTTTCGCCGAAATTGCTCCCTTTTTTAATAGAGCAAGAAGGAGAGAATAAAATCGCCGTGCGGGTTGAAGGTAACCACGATGATGAAGAAATCCGAGTAATGATAGACGAGGCGGGCAATATTACAATGATCGGCAAGGAAACTCCGCTGAGCAAAACGCACGGAGAATCTATCGGAATTGAAATATTCTCGTACATCACTGCTAAAAAATTATTTGAAGTGTTGGAAAATCGAGTCGACCATGGAAAAGGGCGCGCCGAATTTTATGAGCATGCTTTTCAAGAAATGATTGATAACGGCGCTGAATTACAAGCAATTGATACGAGCGCATTCCCCGCCGTCGAAATCGATACGCCGAAAGATTTGGAATTAGCCGAGCAGTTTGTTGCCACAGGAACCAAGTTTTCATAAAATCTTACCAATGTACAATTACCGCAACTCTCTCAAATCCTCTGTCTCTGATGAGCTCATCAACACGTATCTTCTGCGTCCTCTTGCCGGACTTATTGTGTGGGGGTTGTATTATACGCCGATCACCCCTAATCAAGTGACAATAGCTTCGACGCTGGTCGGAGTTCTTGCCGCGGTTTTTTACTTAGAGGGCAATGCGCAAGCTACCGCCATTGCCGGGCTCTGCATAACACTGAAAGATATACTCGACTCCGCCGACGGCCAACTTGCAAGAGCGAAACAGCAATATAGCCGCATTGGAAGATTTATTGATTCAATCGGAGATTTTGTCGTTGATGTTGCGGTGTTCGGCGCAATCGGTTGGGTATTGTACGCATCAAGCGGTGATGTCAGGATGTTGGTTTTGGCGCTGGTGGGGTTAGCCGGAATTTCGCTTCGGGTTTCGTACCACGTTTTTTACCAAGCATCCTTTCTCCACCTTGAAAGGAAGTACGAAAACAACCGTGTAACGGAAGAAGTTCGAGAAGAAGATAAAACGGGAGAGCTTATTGTTTTGCGGTTACAGAAAATTTTCCAGTTTATCTACGGCTGGCAGGATAGATTGATGCTGGCGGTTGACATGTGGTGCCGGGGCGGTCGGAACGATGAGCAATTTCTCACGCGCTGGTATGCCGATGCAACAGGATTAAGGATTTCCGGATTGCTTGGCTTCGGAACAGAGTTGTTCCTGCTTATGGTTTGCTCCGTTTTGAACCGACTTGAGTTATATTTGTATCTCAATGTAATCCTCATGAACGGAATTTGGGTGGCGGGAATTCTCTACAGGAAAACAGTGTTGAAGCGGAAAGTTTATTAAAAGTTACTTCTTCCGCTGTGCTTTTTTCAACTGTTTAAATCGTTTCAGCTTTCCTTTGATGGTGGCAACCAATGTTTCATCCGAGAAAGGCTTGGTGAGATAATCATCCACGCCGAGTTCTTTTCCCGTCCGGATGAGCACCTCGTCTGTTAATCCGCTGAGAAACATAAAAGGTACTTCCGCAAGATGTTCAAGCTCGCGCACCTTTTCGTAAAAGCTGAACCCTCCCATAGTGGAAGTCTCAAGGTTAATATCGGAAACGATTAAATCGGGTGTTTCATCTTTCAAGTATTTGAAAGCCTCATCGGAGCTTGTAAATGCCCGCACTTGGAATCCGGCATCCTGCAATGTCTCGGTAACAACACCTAGGAATTTTTGGTCATCGTCAATGATAACAAGTTGTGCCGGTCCCCGACCCACCCGAAGTTCCCCTAAGAGTTTCGCCTCGATCTGCTCACATTCCTCGGTGGTTAGCTGAAATTTTTTTCGGAGATCAGTGAGCATCGACGCCGCACCCGGCGTGATGGAACCCGTAGCCCACGCGCGTTTAAACGCCGAGAAGTATGTTTCAAGCTTAACTTCTTTTTCGAGCGTTGCGTGCTCTGTTGCCGAAATATTCAGTTCTGCGCGGAGTCGTTTAAGAGAAGCTTCTTCATCGTCAGTCGCCACCCCGTCAGACCACACTTCTTTGAGGGTTTGTTTGTATGTAGTGAAGGCTTCGAATCTGCTCTTCTTGCTTGGAGGGGGCGGCTGTTGAGGCCCTTGTTGTTTCTCTTGTAGGTTATATGCATCCTGCTCTTTTCGGATGGTTTCTTCGAAGCGCTGCTTTTCTTGCTCCTCTTTTTTTCGTTGTTCTTCCTCGGTTTGTTTTTTGCGGCGTTCTTCTTCCTGCTTTTTCCACTCTTCTTCGAGTTTTTTTCGCTTTTCTTCGTCCCGTTTTCGCGCGGCTTCTTCAGCCTGTTTGCGCGTCTGCTCTTCGTGTTGATGGCGTTCGTGCTCTTGTTTGAGGAAATTGATTCGTTCTTCGTACGCGTGGATGTAGATATTTTTCGGGTCAATTTCTTTTGCCCGAATAATTTCCCTCATCGCATGATCTATCTCTCCCACCTTAAGGAGCTGGTCAACCCGCTTAAGGATTTCGCTTATGGTTTTCCGTATGTCGTCTCGCGGGGTAAGCTCAGACATAAAACGAGTACATGGTTAAAAATTTTTTCATTTCTTAGCGAGTTACAATATTGTTTGTTTTGTCGTCCATCAGAGCGATTTTTCCGGATTGCACCTTTACCATTGTGGAAAGGTCGCTTTCATTACCGAGCCGGTCAAGAGCCGTCAGAGCATAATAATTTTCACCCTCAAGCGGCGACTTGTCGGTAAATTCCAATGCGTTTCTTCCCGTAACGAATAAAAGCTGTTTTACATCATCGCGGGAGATAACAGGTATCTTGGAACGATAAATGTTAAACGTGAGAGGCTCATCGTTCGTCGCAGTCCAGCGAAGCACAACGTGTCCGTTGTGCGATGTTGCCTCGACCGTTGTGGGTGGAGCCGGCGGAATGCTGTCTTTCCACATCATGCGCGGTACGTTCGCCCAATACGGGAACTCTTCTGCGCCCAACGTTCCCCATGCCTGCGTCAATCCGTTTGCGGAAAAGAAAACGACGCCGGGCAATCCTTGCTTACGGATTTCCAAAATTTCGGCTTCAAGCTCCGACCAACCGAATTTTCTCTGAAGGGCTGTATATAATCCGGGGACAACGTGCCGATCGTACGCAACCCTGTCGTGCCATTGAGTAATGAGTGGAACGAATGGATGCGTGGGGTGTTCTCGTTGCCAATAGACCATCGGCACGATGAAATCAATTTTCCCGATTTCCATCCATCGGCGCGGGTCTTGGTACACTGCGTAGTACGATGTCCAGCCGCTTCCCATATATTTACCGATCACTGAGGCGGACATCTTTACCCATGGTTTTTTCGCCGTGATGCTGTTGTACGCATCGAAGACAAACTGATTGACTTGTTCCCGCTGCCAATGATCCCACGAAATCTTATTGGGATTTGCTTCTGTGCTGTTGAAGCGCGCAACGCTGATGGAATCATGAGAGTAGCCTTTAGCCGGAGAGTTTTCCGGGTAACGGATGTAATCGAAATGGATGCCATCCACGTCATATTTTTCGACGATGTTCATAGCCACATTCACAATATGCTGCCTCACAGCGGGGATTCCAGCGCTTGCCCAAATGTATTCATTATTCGGCGGGTCAACGCGCATTCGCTTGCCGCTTGAATCGCAAACGATCCATTCGGGATGTTCAAGAATGAGCGGCCTGGGTGTGGCTTCGGGCGGAAGTTTTCCCCCTCTCCAGATCGGAAAAGTATTCAGCCACACGTGAAGCTCGAGTCCAAGCCGGTGAGCTTCTTCGATTGCGAATTGAAGCGGGTCCCAACCAGGGTCTTGACCAAGCGTGCCGGTAAGGGCTTCCGCCCACGGTTCGTAATCGGAGCGGTAAAACGCATCAGCATTGCCCCGAACTTGGAAAAGAATCATGTTGAATTTTGCGGCGCGCGCTTTCTCAAAGACGGCACGAATTTTCTCTTTGCTCGCTTCCGGATTATTGCGCGTTTGTTCGTTGGCATATTCAAACCGTGACATCCAGACGCCGCGTGCCTCACGCTTGCCGGTGAACAACTCTTTACCGCAACTGAGAAAAAGCAGGGGTAAAAGGATGACAATAATGTTGAAATGTAATCTGTAGGTTTTCATTGAGTCACTCCTCGAAATTTCGTGAGAATAGTACGCAACCTTTGAGGCAAATGCAAGGAACGGTCGCCTGGAGAGAGCACCGTATTTCGTTTGCGTTATTGTTCATTATCTCTCAAGAGAAATAATAAGACCGATATTTTTCTACTAAAGGAATAACTTGATTTTCTTTAACTCGTTGTAGATATTGGTGCGATTCTTCCATCAAGTATCGAATTGTAGTCATGAAATCGAACGAGCGTATGAACACAGCGATGTGCTTGGCGGCGGCGGATCGCGTCCCCGTCATGTGCCAGCTTTCCCTTGGGCATTATTTTCTTCACTCGGGAATAAAGCCTCTTGATATTTGGTACACCTCGGAAGGCTTTGCGGAAGCGCTCATCAACCTATGCAACCGGTACCGCTTCGATGGCATCCTTATCAATCTTTCAGGACGAGACCCGCAGTACGAACGCTTTATCAATACGATTGAAACCGGAGAAACCGAGACTACCATCCGTTGGAACAACGGGTGCTACACGGTGTTCCCGAACGACGACAATCCGTTCTATTATCAACCGGACGGAAGCCGGTATTTCCCGTCGTTTCAAGAAATAGAACCTGAGAAATTATATTACATTGACCCATGGGATTTAACGGCTGTTACGTATCCATACACATGGGGATTTGAAAACGAGCCGCGGCTATTGAATGATTATTTTCCATCATTTCATTTTGATACAATAAAAATTGTAAAAGAAAAAGTCGGTGCCTATAGTTCGGTTCATGCGGAGGTATATTCCCCATGGTCACAATTTTTAGAATTGCTTAATTATGAACATGGGCTGATGGCAATGATGGAAGATGCCGGTAAAACAAAAGCGTGCCTCGAGCGGCTTACGGAAGGAACCGTTGATCTTGCGAACAGGCAAGCGGCGTGCGGTGTGGATGCCGTGTTGATTTCTTCCGCTTTTGCAGGCGCAGGGTTCATCTCCCCGAAGCATTACAAAGAATTTGTCCTGCCGTATGAGAAAAAACTGATACAGGGAATCAAAGAAAAGCATCCATCGCTTCCTGTCTATACGCACACGTGCGGCAGTATTGGTGACAGGTTAGAGCTTATGATTGCAACCGGCACCAACGGAATAGATACCTTGGATCCGCCGCCGCTTGGGACGGTTGAATTGGAGGAAGCGAAACAGATACTCGCAGGCAAAACGTTTATCAAGGGGAATATTGACCCCGTCAATACATTGCTTAATGGCGACCTCGAGACCGTGAAGAAGGATGTAGCATGGAGACTTCAAGTCGGTAAGCCCGGCGGGGGATATATTCTCAGCTCTGCTTGCTCTGTCGCGCCGCATACGCCGCCGGAGAATATAGAAATTCTCGCTCCACTTGCGGAAGAATATGGAAAATATTGAAATAGAGGCTGTCTCAAAAACTCTTTCCGTTGTGATGTCAGGGCTTGCGCCAAAGGCGCACGCGTGCGCCATCTGTTTGGCGCATCCCTGCCTGCGGCAGGCAGGCGCCTTCGGCGGAAAAGCCCTGAATGTTTTATGTTTTTCTGTCCCCGACCTGTCCCGCCATGCCTGCGGCAGGCAGGTTGTACGGTTCCGTTTTTTGGAATCCCGCCCTAAGAACGGAATCCAAAAAGCGGGAGATGCCGAAAAACGGCAAAGGTCGTGGTAAAATGCTCATTACAATTGTAAGGGGTTTTAACCCCCTTGAAAACGTCATTAGTACATCATTTTTGAGATGACTTATAGTCGATTTTCAAAAAAATATCTCACGTCACGAGGTGATGGCTTTGCCACAAACCTGCCTGCCGGCAGGCAGGGGCGCTAAGTCAAAAAAGAAGCTTTAAATGAAAATTTTTATCATTAAAGGTTTTTATGACTCCTCAATCAAGCTTCAATCTTTCAAAAGAACATCCGATTTCCGCTGAGCAAAAGAAAGCCTATCAACAGGATGGGCATATCATTCTGCGCGGTGTTGCCTCATCTGAGGAAGTAGGATTTTTTCGCCCGTTGATTAGCGGAATTGTAGATGAAGTTGCACAATCGAAAGACCCGCAGGGAAGAATTACGGATTACAGTAAAATGTTCACGCAGGTTTCCAATGTCTGGCGGAAAAACAAGTTGGTGCACCAATTTATTTTAGCAAAGAGGTTCGCAAAAATCGCAGCGGATCTCATGGGAGTGAACGGCGTGCGCCTGTATCACGATCAAGCGCTTATTAAAGAGCCGGGAGGCAAGCCCACGCCCTGGCATCAGGATTATTACTACTGGCCCCTGGCGACCGAGCATACGATCACTATGTGGATGCCGTTGGTAGATGTATCGAGGGAAATGGGCTCGATGAGTTTCGCTGTCGGCTCGCATCGCAATACGTCATTTATGGAAATGCCGATTTCGGATACCTCGCAAGAATATTTTGAACGCATTATCGCTGAGCAACAATGTGCAACGCCAAGCTATGTGTTGAACGCCGGCGATGCCACGTTTCATTCCGGCATGACGCTTCACTCGGCGCACGGCAACGGCAGTGACCGCCGCCGCGAAGTTATTACCATCATCTATTATGCCGACGGCACGCGCATCATGGAGCCGAATAACGAGCATCGCAAAGTTGATATGCAGGTCTTTCATCCGGGACAGAAACCGGGTGAGCTTGCGGCGAGCGAATTGAATCCACTGCTGTATTCCAAACCTTAAAAGGAAGTTTACGATGAAGCGAACAGTTGTCGCAATAGTAGTTTTTCTCTCCACGATTTTTTTATTTGGCTCCTGCGCAAAAAAAGAAGAAAAGAAACAGGGCAAAGTGATTGGAGTTTCCTTGCTTGCCCGCGCACATATCTTTTACAGGGATTTGGAAGAAGGGCTGAAGCAAGAAGCCGCAAAAGAACACTACGAGCTTATCATCACCTCAGCGGATTTTGATCTTGGCAAACAGATTGCCCAGATCGAAGATTTTGTTACCCGCAAGGTAGATGCGATTATCGTCTGTCCGGTGGATTCAAAAGGCATCGGACCCGGCATCAAAAAAGCGAACGAAGCGAACATTCCCGTCTTCACCGCTGATATTGCTGCCCACGAAGGGAACGTCGTCTCGCACATCGCATCCGATAACGTTGCTGGCGGAAGACTTGCGGGAGAATATCTCGGGAAAATTTTAAACGGAAAAGGTAGCGTTGCTATTATCAATCATCCCATGGTCACATCGGTGCTGGATAGGGTGCAGGGATTTAAAGATGCTTTGGCGAAATATCCCGGCATCACAATCGTGGCGGATGTGGGTGGAGATGGCGTGCGCGATAAAGCGATGCAGGTCGCCGCAGATATTTTGCAGGCGCATCCGAAATTGGACGGCATCTTCGGCATTAACGACGACTCCGCTCTCGGCGCGCTGGATGCGGCACGACAATTTAAGCGCACGAATCTTGTTATCATCGGCTACGATGCGACACCGCCCGCCGTTGATGCGATTACGAAAGGCTCATCGCTTAAAGCGGATGTTATCCAATATCCGACAAAAATCGGCATAACGACAATTGCGAAGATAAAGGATCATTTTGCGGGAGTTCAAGTGCCTAAAGTCGTTCCGGTAGAAGTCGGCATCGTTGATAAAGATGCGCTTGTGAAGAATAGCACCAACACAGACAAGTAATTTTGTATTTATAAAGAAAAAAAAGCTGACCCCATCCCTGCCTGCCGACAGGCAGGCTAACCTTCCCCTGATCTCGCCAAAAAACGGCGAGACATCCCGCTTCCCAGGATTCCGCCCCAGCGGGATTCAAAAAGCGGAACAAAAAACGTGAGGGGAAGGAATTTTTTATCTCCCCCTTCAGGGGGAGACCAAGAGAGGGTCAAGGAAATAGAAAGTCACTTTTTAAAAACAGCATTAGTATGACGGAAACTTCGAACAAACCATTTTTAGTAAAATTTGCACGAGACTACGGCATTGGCGTAGCGTTGGCTCTCGAGATTGTATTTTTTTCGCTTCTTTCTCCGTATTTTTTTACCGCGGATAATCTCCTCAATGTGTCCCTCCAAATTTCCATCACGGCGATCATTGCCGCCGGGATGACGTTTGTCATTTTAACGGCGGGGATTGATCTCTCGGTCGGATCAGTCGTTGCGCTTGTCGGTGTTATTGGAACGAGCTTGCTGAAAGTGGATTTTCCTTTGCCTTTTGCCTTCGCGCTGACAATTCTTGCCGGATTACTCCTCGGATTGTGTTCAGGAACAGTTGCCGGATATTTTATTACGAAATTTTCCATCACGCCGTTTATCGTTACGCTCGCGCTCATGACGATTTGGCGCGGCGCGGCTTTTATGTACACCGAAGGCAGGCCAATTTGGGAGTTACCCGATGCGTTCAATTTTTTGGGGAGCGGAAGATTCGTTGGGATCCCCATCCCTACTATTATCATGGTTATTGTATATCTGATAGCGTATGTTGTGCTCACGCGCATGCGATTTGGGAGATATGTGTATGCCGTCGGCGGCAACATTGAAGCGGCACGGCTCGCCGGCGTGAAGACACACCGCGTGCTTATACAGGTGTATATGATTTGCGGAGCGCTCTCGGCATTGAGCGGATTGTTGCTTGCCTCGCGCATGAGTTCGGGACAGCCGAATGCCGGTGTAGGCTACGAGCTTGATGTTATTGCGGCAACGGTGGTCGGGGGAACGAGCCTTTCCGGCGGCAGAGGCTCTGTCGCGGGGACGTTCATCGGCTCGGTGCTTATCGGCGTGTTGCGCAACGGGCTGAATTTAATGAACGTCGGCTCGTATGTTCAGCAGGTGGTTGTTGGCGCAGTCATTTTATTGGCGGTGATGTTGGATCAATGGAGAAGGAAGTAAATGTAGCCACGAAGACACTCCACCAGAAGGCGGACAAGTAAGGCACAAAGAAAAACAAATAGTCAAAGCAGAAATACTTCCGACGCTAATTTTTAAAATTGTTTCTTCGTATCTTCGAGCCTTCGTGGCAAGAATCGTCATGGCTTTTCAAATATCACCCTACCCTCAAGGTGCATCTTATGAACTCCCAAAAGATTTTCCAACTCATCTTAATTGCTTGCGCGTGTTTGTTGCTTCAGACGCATCAGCTTTTTCCCCAATCTAATGTTGATAAGCTCGTTAAAGCATTAGAAGAAATGACGCTTTCTTCGGTCAATGACTGGAAAGTGAGTCCCGATTTAAAAAGTTACTCGCCTCAAGGAGATCCGACTAAGCCAGGGTTCGATGACTCCAAATGGGAGCATCTCAAGCTCAATCAAAATGTTTACCCTGATTCTTGCTGGATACGGAAAGAAATCACCCTGCCGGAGAACATGTTCGGCAACGTTGTAAGCGGGCCCATACGGCTCGTTCTTGCTGTGGACGATTATGGTTATATGTGGATTAACGGGGTAAGCAAAGGATATTTTCCATGGGATGGCGATTTTGAATTGACAAGAAACGCCAAGCCCGGAGAAAAAATCCTGATTGCGATTAAAGCAATTAACACGGGAGGACCGTTGCGGCTTATTTCTGCCGAAATTCAATCCGAAGATGCAAAGTCCCACGTACAAAGTATCAAAAATTTTTCCCTCGGTCTTCTCGTTGGTCAAAAGTTGCTCAGCTTTGATACATACCAAACAAGCTCGAACAAGCGCGTTGATCCCGGCACTGATAAATCTGCAATGGATAAAGCGGAGAAAACGCGCCTTAACGAATTGCTCCAATCGCTTGCCGCCCAACTTGATCTTAACTCATTGAGGGCAGGACATATGGAGCAATTCAATGCATCGCTGGAGAAAATCCGCGCTCAGCTCAAGCCCGTTGCAGATTATGTGAAACGATTTACACTTTACTTCGATGCCAATGCCCATATTGATGCCGCGTGGCTATGGCGAGATAAAGAGACGATCGAAGTCTGCAAAAATACATTCTCCTCCGTTATGAACATGATGGATGCGCGTCCCGATTTTACTTATACACAAAGCTCGGCGGCATATTACGATTGGATGGAAAAGCTATATCCGGATCTGTTCAAGCGAATCCAACAGCGAGTGAAGGATGGACGCTGGGAAGTGGCAGGCGGCATGTGGGTTGAGCCTGATTGCAATGTGCCAAGCGGCGAATCGTGGTCGCGCCATTTGTTGTACGCGAAACGGTACTTCAAAAATAAGCTGGGCGTGGATGTGAAAATCGGTTGGAACCCCGATTCGTTCGGTTACAATTGGAATATGCCGCAGTTCTATGTCAACGCGGGCATTGATGCTTTCATCACTCAAAAAATCGGGTGGAACGATACGAACGTTTTTCCGTATCGTCTCTTCTGGTGGGAGGGACCGGATGGCTCAAAAGTGTTGAGCTATTTCCCGTTCGATTACGTGAATGACGTAAAAAATTCCTTCCAGCTTGTGGATTGGCTGAGGCAATTTGAAGCGAACACCGGTTTCACGAAAATGATGATCCTGTTCGGCGTGGGCGATCATGGCGGCGGTCCATCGCTGGCAATGATGGAGCGCATTGACCGCTTCAAGGCGTTGGATATTTTTCCCACAATAGAATTTGGCAACACGACCAAATATCTCGCGTGGTTAAAAAGTCAAAACCTCTCGAATGTTCCAACATGGAAGGACGAGCTGTATCTCGAGTATCATCAGGGAACCTACACAACGCAGGCAAAGATGAAGGAAGAAAATCGCGCAAGCGAAGTCCTGCTGACCAATGCGGAAAAGTTTTCATCGCTTGCGACCTTGTTCGGCGGCAGCTACAACGGCAACGATTTGGAAGAAGCGTGGCGGAACGTTCTGTTTAACCAGTTCCATGATATACTGCCCGGCTCCAGTATCCGTGAAAATTATATTGATGCACACGAGAAATACGATGCAGTAAAAGCCATCGGAACATTTGAGCTTTCAAAATCTCTCAGTCATATTGCCCGGCAGGTGAATACTGCGGCAATCCGTAAGGGAACGCCGCTTGTGATTTTCAACCCTCTTTCATGGGAGCGTAGTGACGTTGTGAAGGTGGAGCTTCCTAAAGGAGATTTTGACGACTATGCCGTGTTTGATGTTCAGGGTAAGGAAGTGGCATCTCAGATACGTACGAAAGATCGCTACCAGCGTGAGATTTTTTTTCTTGCAGAGAAAATCCCATCCCTTGGGTATACAACATATCAACTCCGAAAACAAAAACCCGCAACGCAAAAAACGGGGATGACGGTTTCGTACACATCACTTGAGAATGGGTTCTTTAAGATTTCCATTGACCCGGAATCAGGCTGGCTGAAGAGCATTGTTGATAAGCGAAACAGCAAGGAAATTCTCAGCGGACAAGGGAACGAACTGCAGTTGCTGGCGGATTATCCAACCGCGTGGGATGCGTGGAATGTGGGCTTGACGGGAGTGAAATACCCTTCGCGTTTTCGCCGGATGGAAATTATTGAACAAGGATCTATCCGCGTTGTGCTAAGGCTGTATCGTGACTACCTTAAGCCGGGCACGAAAAAAGAATTCCCGACGGAAGATTTCCCAAGCTCATTTTTTACGCAAGATATCATTCTCTACAACGGCATTGACAGAATAGATTTTAAAACCAACGTGGATTGGTGGGAGGAAAAGACATTTTTGAAAGTCGCGTTTCCGCTTGCAGTGAGCGATACGGTTGCGACGTATGAAATTCCCTACGGAACGATCCAACGCTCGACACAGCTTCGCGATAGCTGGGAGAAAGCAAAAGTCGAGGTGCCCGCGCATCGTTGGGCGGATGTTTCGCACAACGGATACGGTGTGAGCCTTTTGAATCGCTCGAAGTACGGCTACGATATTAAGGGCAACACGATTCGGCTGTCGCTGCTTCGTTCGTCCAAGTGGCCCGACCCTACGGCGGATCGAGGGAAGCATTCCATCGAGTACTCGCTCTATCCGCATACAGGAAACTGGAAAGACGCCAACACCGTCCAGCGTGGCTATGAATACAACTATCCGCTTGTCGTCACTGCGACTGATGCACATAAAGGGACATTGCCCGGGACGAAATCGTTTGTTGAGTTGAGTCCATCGAATTTGGTGCTAACGACGATCAAGAAAGCTGAAGATTCCAATGCATGGATCGTTCAATGGTATGATGCCGAAGGCAAAGACACGGAAGGGACGCTTACGCTTCCGCGAACACCCAAAAAGGTTGTAACTTCTAACTTTTTGGAGGAAGATGGAACACCGTTGGAGCTGATGAAAAATTCCGTCAAGTTAAAAACGAAGAAGAATTCCGTGACGACATTGAAGGTGTACTACTAAGAGGTGAGAAATAGCGCTGTTTCTAAAAGTTTTCGGTGTTTTTCACCGCCTCCGAAGGAGTTCCCTTGAGAAGAATTTGTAGAGTGCGCTGAATAACACTCAAACACCCCCTTGCGTTCCCCCACGGTTAAGCTTTTGGAGAATGACAAATTTATTTGCTTGACAGATAATTAATAAATTTATATCTTCAATTTGTGAATATTTCATACATTGAAATACTATCAACTCATGGATGTAGAGAATGACCACCGAGAATAACGTAACTCGTGTTTTGGAGGCGTTTGATAAAATCAGCAGAGTTTTTGCTGACGTCTCGGGATTTGTCGGCGATATTAGTTTAAGCAAACTTGAACTCCTGACAATAGAATTCATCTCTAAGCAAGAAAAAATTATTATGAGCAAACTGGCAGACAATTTACGCATTCGCTTTAACACGGCAACCAGTCTTGTTGATCGGCTTGTCCAAAAGAAGCTCGTTCAACGGGTGAGAGATAAACGCGATCGGAGGATCGTAATAGTCGGACTGACCGACAAGGGAAAAAAAACAGTTTTACTTTATCAAAAGCGGAGGGAAAAAGCCATGACTGAAATGATGGGTGTGCTCTCCGCCGAGGAGCAAAAGACCACCATTTTCATTATGGAAAAGCTTATCAAGACGAAGACGAAAGGAGAGAAACTGTAACCGGAGATGCACTTGTGATTTTGCGCCGGATTTTCAGATAAACAAAACCGGGAAATAGTGCCGTTAACACTATTTCCCGGAACACACGCAAACAATAGGTGTCCGCGAAGACTGAACACTCACCTCCAAAGAGGAGAATGCCCTTTTGTTTGCTATATACAAGATACAAAAATAAGAGACAAACTCAATAACATGATGCTCAACTTATGTGTGTGGGGTATGCCGATATGAAATTTAAAACATGGAAAACTTTTGCTATGAGCCTCGTTCTTATCGTATTCATTGTTACAGTCTTGAGTAGCTGCTTTACAACACGAACTGTCACGACCTCTTCTTTCGTGCCTTCATTCAGGGATCGAGAATATTCCATCATTTCCATTGGTCATGCGACTGCATTGATTCATTGTGATAGTGTCAACGTTCTCACAGACCCAAATTTTAATGATTGGGCAACGATTATTCATCGCTCAAGAGAGGCGGGATTAAAACTTGAAAATCTTCCTCCGATTGATGCAATTGTCATATCCCACGCGCATCGTGATCATTTGGATGAGTGGACATTGAAACAGTTTCCAAAAGATATTCTGGTGCTCATTTCAAAGGGGAATGGAAAGTATCCTCGAAGTTGGGGGTTCAAGAATGTCCGGGAAGTAGATGCTTGGGATAGCGTTGTGATCAGGGGTGTAACGATTGTTGCCACACCGGCGCAACACAGTGGATCGCGCAACCTGCCATCGGCTGATGAGCCAAAGGCATTAGGGTATATCGTAAAAGGTGAGAAGACAATTTATTTTGCAGGCGACACTGGCTTGTTTGATGGTTTTAAAGAAATTGGCGACCGTGCTGCAATTGACGTTGCACTTCTTCCTATTGGAGCGTATCGCCCCCGTTGGTATATGAAAGATCATCATATGAGTCCGGAAGATGCCGTCAAAGCTATGGCAATGCTTAAGGCGAGGAACATGATTCCTATACACTGGGGATCGTTCAGAATGGCGCTTGATGGTCTCGACGAGCCGAAGAATGTCCTGCTTGAACTGGTTAAGAACGACAGCCTAAGGGAAAGGGTTCGTGTGTTAGAAAATGGTGAGAAATATCTGATGAAATAAATACTTGGAGATAAAAACTAAAAAGAACTCTGTGGTGACGGTGAAGGTGTATTTTTAAAAGTAATCTCAAGAACTTACAAGCATAACATAGAGACCACAGAGTCCCGAAGGGATTCCTTCGGAAAAAAACAAAAAAGGTTTTCCTTTGCGTCCTTGTCCCGAAGGGACTCCTTTGGAGGCGGTAAGATTTTTTGTTTCTCTTTACTTCGCCCCGGCTTTTGTACCTACAAGCTCTAACTTCTCCACAAATACTGAAGCTTCAGGAAAAATTGCCGCACTGTTTGCTTGAAACCATACGGCTGGTCGAATTCCGTCATGCTGGATGTAAAGCCGGCATAGAAAATGGTAAAGGGATTAAGCTTATAGCTAAAAAGCGGATACAGGTCAATAATTCTATCAAACGAATTGTATTGGCCGATCATGCGTAAAAAGAATTCCGAAGTAAATTGATACGTGGCTGTTGTCCTCGCGATATAACCGTCATAGAACAATTCTTGGGTTGCCACGCTGGAAAGCCGGGCGCGGGCGTAGGAGAGATCGAGCTGAAATCTGTTCGTCGGTCTCAACGTAATCCGGAGGTTTAGATTGTGCCCCGTGCCTAGCTCCGGTGAATCCTCGCGATTAATGAAATGACCGAATTGTCCAAAAAAGTTTCCTGAAATGACGCGCGAAGGCTGCGAATTAACCTCGACGAGCAAACGCGGTAACCGGGGAAAATAAACGCCTTTAAAAAGCTCTTCATTGACGAGGAGCGTTCCGATAAAAATATTCGTCTGGCTTTTCATTTGCACACCGCCAGAGAGCACCAGCCAGCGTTCTTTTTTTATGCCGTCGTAGTTGAAATGCAGACCCGCCTCTACGTTGATATACGCACGATCGATGAAAGAGTTCGTCGGATAGACGGTGTACGATTGATCTAAGGTTAGAAAACGATTGTTCGTGCTTGTGACGAAACCCTGTTGAGCTTGAAACGTTGGTGAAGTTTCCCGATAGGAGATATTAAAGCTGTAATCGCGGGCATCCCGCCGTAAATCGGTTCTGAAGCTTGTGCCATTGTATGATTCCCCGTCAAAGGAAGCTGTTTTACCCGTGCTTCCAAATATTCTATTGCTTGAAAATACATTGAGGTCATTCAACTCTTTTGTATCTGAATAAAAAAACTCTCCGCGGAAATAATAATTACCAGCGAAGAAATAATTCCAATCAACGCCGCCAACGTAGTTGTGGGCATCGGAGCCATTGCGTGTCGTGAGCATCCCGCCGAGGAACGATTCATTGCCAAGATCATAACGCATCCGGGCAATATTCGAGAAACTGGAGTGTTCCGAAGACTCGAAATCGCTTTCCTCTTCTCCCGGAATAATATATGCCGTATTGCGATCTGCTGCCGCAAGATAAGAAATAGAAAGCGCTCCGGATTTCTCTGATACCTTTAACGCTCCAAGCGGATTATTAATTGTTCGGGAATAAAATATGTTTGTTCGGTTTTGGAACAAATCCGATCCCTCAAGAAAGAACGGACGTTTTTCCGGATAGAACAGTGCAAAAGTGGTGTTGACGCTGATTTGTCCCGCGTCGGATTCGACCTGGCTAAAATCTGGATTCAAGACTCCTTCAATGAGCAAGCCGGGATCAGGCGAATATTTTACGCCGCCGCCAACACGCCCAATGACAGGATGATTTTCAAATCCCGAAGCAGGGTCTTCCTCATCGTTCAAGGAACCACTTGAGGAACCGACAAAGTATGGAATAAATTCAATGGAGGTGGTCGTTTCGATATTTTTTATGCCCTTAAGATAAGCTCCTTGACAGGGCAAGCATGGATTATTTCTATCAATGGGCGTTAAGGAAAAAATCGCTCTGCTTGCGCGCGGATAATTTCTTCCGAGCAAAACATTCCACGGCTGCTCGACGACGGAAGGGAATCTGAGGCTCTTGAAGGGAATTGCTATTTCCGTTGTCCAGCCGTGGTCGTTAATTGCGGCCGCCGAGTACCACACTGCGTCGAAGCTTGCATCTTCATTGTTGCCGCTTCGCATGAGATCCGCTTGAATACCGAACGGGTTCACGAAGAACTCGTACGTCCGTTGTTTATCGCCATAGGTATCTAAAAAGACGATGATAAAATCATCTTCAAAAATTTTATCTCTATCGGAAACGTTCGCGCGGATTTCTGAGGACCTTGTATCTTCGCATACAAAACCGAAATAAATGTATTCGGCGCTATAAAGGATTTTTGCGGTGGTCTTTTGCGGAGCAGGCGTATTTTCACCCGGCTGGATCTCGTAGTTGATTTCGATCGGTTGCGCCCGCATCCACCGGGCGTCATCAAGCTTGCCGGTAAGCTTGATATTGCTATCAATCCGTACGGCATAGACGCTCGGCTGATCAGTCCCCTGTGCGTTTGATAAACTTGCAACGAACATGAGGCCGACGAGGGTTTTCAGTGATCTCATAAGGTTTGGTAAAGTAAGGATCAAACCGACGCAACAACAAAAGGAGGTGGTCGTGTTACAGATAACATAAAGAGTTTGACTTCAAAGCAGAACGCAAGGTTTCAAGGAACCCATTTTCGATAGAGCTTTTTTCCGGGAGCGTGGAGAGACTCTATAAGTATACCGCTTGAACAAGTAAAATGTTTCATTGGTAAAGCGGTTATTGTGGGGCAATTCATCTACATTCGGAAGAGAGGAATCTCTCCGCGGGTTTGGCAAAGACGTGATTTTTCCTTACTTTCTTACCATATGAATACTCAAAATGTTGTTATTGGCGTTGATCTTGGCGGCACTACTATTAAAGCCGGCGTTGTTTCAGAAAGTGGAACCATTCTATACCAAAATAAGTTTCCGTCGAAAGCGGATGTCAGTCCCTCTGAAGTTATCAAGCAAATCCATGCGTCGGTGCAAGATGCGCTCACGCATGCGAATGGTTCAACCGTAAGGGGTATTGGTATCGGTGCGCCGGGTATGGTGGATGATAATGGAGTTGTCAAAGCTCCCCCGAATTTCGCTCATTGGGATGAAGTTCCCCTTAAATACGAGATAGCAAAATTAGTTGGTGGTTTGCCTGTCGGTGTGGAGAACGATGCGAACGCTGCAGCGATTGCGGAATCGAAGTTTGGCGCGGGAGTTCAGTTTCCTAATTTTCTTTTCGTTATTTGGGGAACGGGTGTTGGCGGCGGCATCATCCTCAATCATAAAATTTTTCGTGGACCCACGGGCGGCGCAGGTGAAATAGGCCACATCTCCATTGACTACAACGGTCCCCAATGTAATTGTGGGAGTGTTGGGTGCGTTGAAGCGTATGTCGGTCAGCGGTATCTTTCCCAGCGCACAGCGGAGAGGCTTAAGTCGCATCCCGAATCGAAAATTTTAACTCTTGTTGGCGGCGACTCATCCAAAATCGAGCCGTTTTATATTGCTCAAGCCGCACACGACGGGGATGCGATTGCAAAAGAAATTTTGGTCGAGGCAGGCTCGCTTCTCGGTGTTGCGCTTGCGGCAGTGATGAATGTAATGGATTTACGGATCAGCATTATCGGCGGCGGCATATCCGCCTCCGGTGATTTTGTCATGCAGGCTGTGAAAAAGTCAGTACAGAAGTATGTACTAAAGCCGTTGAAGAAAGATGTAGAAGTAATCCCTGCAAAACTTGGCAACAATGCCGGGATGCTTGGAGCAGCAGGATTGGTGCTGTGAAGATTTTTTGTTCCACAAGGGCACGAAGATAAATTTGATGTAGGGGCGTATTGCGATACGCCCCCTACAAAAAATGGATGTTTTTATTTTCCTTTGCACCCCTGCCTGCCGCAAGCAGGGATGCGCCAAACAGCGCGGCGCACTCGTGCACCTCTGGCGCACGTTGTGTCTTTGTGGCAAAAACTTAGGAAGCATCATAGAGAATATGGAGTGAGTTATCAATTGAGGGAACAGACGCTAACTTTTTCTGTGAGGCTGGCAGTAGTTCTTTTTCTGGGCGTGCCTTTCGTGGTATATTCCCAGAATAAAGATTCCCTTTCTTTATCCGCCCCGCTGTCCGTAGTTCGTAAGGATACATCCTCTCTTCCCGCTGACACGCTCTCATCAAAAAATGATTCGATACAGACTTCACGCTCAGGCGTTGATACCCTTGTCGTGTACACGGCGAAGGATTCGATTGTTTATTCCATGCGCACGCGCTTTATGAATCTCTACGGAAAAAGCGAGTTGAATTACCGCAGAATGGGGCTGAAAGCCGAGCGCGTTAATGTCAATTGGGATAACGCCACGCTTTTTGCGGAAGGCATTAAAGATACTGCCGATAAAGCAGGCAAGAAGATTGTCGGCTCGCCGATCATGAGCGATGCAGGAGAAGACTATAAAGGCTCGCACATTGGATATAATTTCCGAACCCAAAAAGGGAAAATCAATTTGGGCAATACGGAAATCGAGCAAGGATATTACTACGGCGAAGCAATCAAAAAGATTGACAAGGATATTTTGTTTGTCGAAAATGGCCGCTATACCACGTGCGATGCCGAGCATCCGCATTACTATTTCTTTAGTCCCAAAATGAAGGTCATCGTGCGGGATCATATTGTGGCAGAGCCGATTTACTTCTACGTAGCGGATGTTCCGTTGTTCGCACTGCCGTTCGGAGCGTTTCCGAACAAGGCGGGAAGGCGGTCGGGCATTATTGCTCCTGCCTACGGTGAAGATTTTCGAAAAGGTCAATTCCTCAGCCATATCGGATACTATTGGGCGATCAGCGATTATATGGATGCTTCCACGGCGTTCGATTTATATACGAGGGGAGGATGGGTGAACCGGTCGTTGTTTCGATACGGTCTTCGCTATGATTTTACCGGTTCCGTTTCGATGAATGTTACAAGTCTTCACGATGGCGAGCCGAGCGATCCCGCGCGAACCGAACAACGAGATTATAATATCAACATAAGCCACAATCAGACAATAAATCCAACGACGCGTCTCGATGTTAATTTCACGTTTGCGACGGGGAGTTATTTTCACAACGTCAGCTCGAATTTGAATGAAATCCTTCGCCAAAATATTGTCTCGAACGCGACGCTTTCAAAAACTTGGGAAGAGGGCAACCGTAGCCTCACGATGAGCGCGTATCGCGATCAAAACCTTGTGACAGGCAATGTGGAGGAGCGCATCCCATCAATCTCGTTTTCACAAGGGCAGTTCTTTCCCTTCCGCCGGCAGACTCCGAAATTGCGTGGCTTAAGCAGTGAAGGGGACTCAGAGTTGCATTGGTATGAAATGATTGGTGTTACCTATAGCGGAGACGCGCGGAGCAACAGGTCGAAGCGCAACGAAGTTATCAAAAGCATCGTCAATCCCTTACAAGATAGTACGACGATTACCACCATACAAGAGCGCTATGGGGTCAAACATAACGTGCAAATTTCTGCATCGCCGAAAGCCGGCTATTTTAATATCTCACCGTCTGTCAGTTATCAAGAGCTGTGGTACACAAAAAGCATCGAGCAGGATAGCAATGGAACGCGCGATGTAAAGGGTCTTCGCGCCGTGCGCACGTTCTCGACCGGTGTTTCTGCTTCTACAAGATTTTTCGGAATCTTCCAGCCGCAGGTGTTCGGCATTACGGGCATTCGCCAAACGGTGACGCCCTCGTTATCGTTTAATTACACGCCGGATTTTTCCGACCCGAAGTACGGCTATTACGGAACATACATTGATAAAGGCGGCAGAACCGTGAAATACAGTTTCTTCGAGAGGGAAATTTACGGTGGCGCGCAAGCGGGACTGCAAGAGAATCTTAGCCTCAGCATCGGAAGCTTATTTGAGATGAAATACAAATCCACGGATACCTCCCAGCAAGAGCAAAAAATACAATTGCTGAATATCGGCGGAGGTGTTTCCTACAATTTTGCGGCGGATAGTTTGAAACTCTCCCCGTTGAGCCTCTCCTATCGCACGGATATTGGACGATACTTAAGCATCAGTGCCGGCACGACACACGATTTTTATGTGTTCGATCCGGTTGCTAAAACGCGTGTCAATCGTTTTCTGTTTTCAGACAGGAAAAAACTTGCAGACCTTACAAGTGTTTCGTTCAACTTATCCACGACACTAAGCGGCGAAAAGAAAGCTCCCACGGGAAATGCTTCCACGCCTCAACATGTTCAAGCCGAACAGGATCGCGTGTCGGGACAAGTCGGTCCGCCCGCCCAGCAACAGACATATCAGGGACTCTTCGAGGAACAGACTCCTGATTTCAATATCCCATGGAATCTTGCCCTCAGCTACAGTTTTTCCCAGACCCAGTATAATCCTGAACAAAAATTTGTAAGCTCCAGCCTGAACGCTACCATTTCCTTTAACCTTACCGATAAGTGGCGGTTCTCCACAAGCGGAAGTTATGATTTTACTCGGAAAGAATTTGCCGCGCCAAGCGTGAACATTTACCGCGATTTGCACTGCTGGGAGATGAATGTAACGTGGTTCCCGATGGGATTTTATCGCGGCTACCGTTTCGAGCTACGCATCAAAGCGCCGCAGCTGCAGGATATTAAGATTACAAAGCAGGGAAGCGAACGAGGAACGTATTATTGAGATTGGTTAATAGTGAGGGGTGAATTGGTGAGTTGTTAATTAGTTAATGGTTAATTAGTTGATCGAGTGCGTCCGCGAAAAGTATAGCCTATCCGTGATAGGGATTTTTAATTAATTAGTCACCCTGAGCGCAACGATCCCACTCGAAGAGTGGGAGAGTGAAGTCGAAGGGTTTGATATGTCATAGAGGATGCTTGAGTCTTCGACTTCGTTCGCTCAAAGCGCTCACTGCGCTCAGACTGACGGATTTTTTAAGTTTTTGAGATAGCTGGTATTCATAATAAAATGCAAAAGGAGGTTTTGCTATGGCGACAAAGAAAATAGAAAATGCTAACTTAGCTTCTGAATTCTATGTTGCATCGCAACTCTTTAGGCTTGGATATATAGTTACTATTACATTAGGCAATACTAAAGAAATTGACCTAATTGTCGCTCATCCTGATGGTAGGGTAATTACAATAGATGTAAAGGGTTTAAAGAATACTACCAATTGGCCGTTGAATCCAAAGCTTAAAAGCCGAAAGCATTTTTTTATACTTCTATCTTATCGAAATAATTTTAGTGACATTCATACTCAGCCAGATGTATATGTTATTCCTTCAATGGATGTGCATAAAATACTTTCATCTTGGAGCGGAAGACCTGACATAAAGTGTGTTGGTTATAATCGGGTAAAGGATGGTAAATATAAAAATGCTTGGGATTTGCTATTTAAATAATAGTAAGAGGTAATTATCAACAAGCACGGTAATTCTAATTTAATTGCGGTAAGAACCGTGCCGACCCAGAAAACAAAAAACCTTCCGAAGGTTTCCGCCAATGGCAGACGAGTTTCACCTTCGGAAGGTCACCAGTCCAACTTACCAATTAACCATTTAACAAATTAACCAGTTACGCAGATTTCCTTTCCTCGTACAGATAAATCGGCTCTTTTGATTTGAGGATGGTATCTCGTGTAATGATACACTTCGAGATGTTTTGCCGCGAGGGGAGATGATACATGATATCCAGCATAGTTGATTCGATAATGGAGCGGAGCGCTCGTGCGCCGGTGCCGCGTTCCATCGCCTTGGTTACGATGGTATCCAACGCCTCGTCGTCAAACTCCAGCTCGACACCCTCCATCATAAACAACTTCTTGTATTGCTTCACAAGCGCATTGCGAGGTTCGGTTAAAATATTATGCAGAGCTTTTTCGTCCAACGAGTGAAGCGTCGCAACAACCGGCAAACGTCCGACGAATTCCGGAATTAAACCGTACTTCAACAAATCGTCCGGCTCGATTTTGGATAAATAGTTATCTCGTGATTTACTTTTCTTTCCTTTGACATCAGCCCCAAAGCCCACAGGGTTTTGGCTTATGCGGCGCTCGATGATTTTTTCCAAACCCTCAAACGCGCCGCCGCAGATGAACAAAATATTTTTCGTGTTGATGTTGATAAGGCTTTGTTCGGGATGTTTGCGTCCGCCTTTAGGAGGAACGCCCGCGACGGTTCCTTCCAGAATTTTCAATAAAGCCTGTTGAACGCCTTCGCCTGAAACGTCGCGCGTAATCGAAGCGCTGTCGCTCTTACGGGTGATTTTGTCGATCTCATCAATATAAACGATGCCTCGCTCCGCTTTTTCAACATTGTACTCCGCATTTTGCAGTAAGTACACAAGGATCGTCTCCACATCATCGCCTACATAGCCGGCTTCTGTCAGTGTCGTAGCATCGGCAATGGCGAACGGAACGTCAAGAATGCGTGCAAGTGTTTGCGCCAGCAATGTTTTTCCCGTGCCCGTAGGACCTATCAAAAGAATATTGCTTTTTTCGATCTCCACTTCATCCAGGTTGTGGAGATGGTCGTTTGAGTCAATCCGTTTATAGTGGTTGTAGACGGCGACGGCGAGTGTTCGCTTTGCGTACTCCTGACCGATAACATATTCATCGAGCGCCTTTTTGATTTCCGTCGGCGAGAGCGTTCCGCGGCTTGAGTGCTTCTTCGCGCTGATCGCCGCCATGTTATTGCGAATGATGTCAACGGAGCTGGATACGCACAGATCGCAGATGTACACATCCGGTCCGGCTATGATACTGCTGACTTCATCGGAAGAACGACCGCAAAATGAACAGGTAATTTTTTCGCCTTGTTTTGGTTTTTGTGTCATACAATACTCGAGAGAAGAGAGAATCAGCGTTGTGTCAACGCCAGCGAGTTATTTTTCCTTCTTAGGCTCAGCCTCGCGCTTCATCAGGATGTTATCAATCAATCCGTATTCTTTTGCTTCGGCGGAGGACATGTACCGATCGCGGTCGGTATCTTTCTCCAAATCTTGGAAGACTTTGCCCGTGTGATGGGCGAGTATCTCGTTAATCCGTCTTTTTGTTTTGATAATTTCTTCAGCCTGAATGCTAATATCGCTTGCTGTGCCTTGCACGCCGCCCCATGGCTGGTGAATCATGATACGCGCATTGGGGAGAGCCGTCCGTTTTCCTTTTGTTCCGCCTGCGAGCAACACGGCGCCCATGCTTGCCGCCATGCCGATGCAGATGGTAGAAATATCTGGGCGAATATACTGCATGGTATCGTAAATCGCAAGACCCGACGTAACACTGCCGCCCGGACTATTGATATAGACGTTGATGTCTTTATCCGGGTCTTCCGATTCGAGAAACAGAAGCTGAGCGATGACCAGGCTAGCGATGGTATCGTCAACCGCAGTTCCGATAAACACGATACGCTCTTTTAAAAGGCGGGAGTAAATATCGTACGCCCGCTCGCCGCGTCCGGTTTGTTCTACAACCATAGGTACAAGTTGGTTGTACACTTCAAATTTGCGAGAATCCATTGTTATCCTTTCGAGATAGTGTTCGGCAATGTTTTATCATCAAGTTCTTTAATCGTAGAGCTGCCGATAAGGAAGTCCATCAATTTATCACCCACGATGCGGTCTTTCGCTTGATCCGATGATTTATAATACGTGATTAATCGTTCCTTATCAATTCCAATTTTTGGCGCTTCGCGCTCTGCCAGGGTTGTGAGGTCATCATCGCTGGCGGTCATATTCTCAGCGGTAATAATTTCTTCACGAAGCAATGCCCACTTGGATTGGAAGATAGCATACGGCCTGTTTTCCTGATAGAATTTCTCAACGTCAAAATCGTGCGGAAGTTTCTTGTCAGGATATTGATTTTTGATTTCTTCCACCAAGCCCTCCAAAACGCTCCTAATGAGCGATTCGGGCACCTGGAACTCATGGAGACGAATAACTTCGCTTACTATTGCATTAATTTTCGAGCGGCGGTTTTTTTCTTTCCAGTATGTCTCCAAGTCCTCCTCAACGCTCGTTTTGAGTTCCGCCACCGTTTTCATTTTATCTTTTGTCACTTTCGCGACAAAATCATCGTTCAGCTCCGGCAACACCAATTTTTCGACTTTGGTAATTTTTGCTTTAACATCAACCTTGTGGGTGTGGTCGCCGTGTTGATGTTCGAATTGTATTCTGTGCTCACCGCCGCGCTCCGCGGATTTCAGCGCGTCTTTAAACGGCTGCTCAAGTTGCGGGTCGGCAAGGTAGAAACGTGCATCGTCCGTCTTTTTGCCGATGATAGGGAATCCCGAAGGGTCAACCTCTTGCAGTGTTGCGGAAACGATGTGCTCTTCGTCCGTTACGCGCTCAACTTCTTCCGTTGTGCTGTTCATTTTACGAAGACGGAGAATTTCATCTTCCAGCTCTTGTTCATCCGGCGTATGGATCACCGCTTCGACGGTTAAGTCCTTGTATTGTTTCAACTCGATTGTCGGGCGGACGTCGTATTGGATTTTGCACCGGAAACGTTCTCCACGCTTGTAATTCATGTCAACGAGGGAAGGCTCGCCGATAGGCTTCAAATCTTTTTCCACGACAACCTGCCGAAAAAGTTCACTTGCGACCTTATCGAGTGAGTCCTGCTCGATCATCTCGCCATAGAGTTTTTTTACGAGGTCGAGAGGAGCTTTCCCTTTGCGGAATCCCTTGATTTCAATTTTCGGGAGGTACTCTTTATAAGCTTGTTCAAAATGAGGCTGAAGCTCTACCGGGTTCGCAGTAATTTCTATTTCTTTTGATACTTCGGATAAGGTATTGACGGTAACTTCCAAAATGTAGCTCCTTATGGTAATATGAAAATTTGAGGTGTCTTAATTTGTAGAGCGAAATGTCATTTCGCTCTACAAA
>JACQBK010000116.1 GCA_016194505.1 Ignavibacteriales bacterium
GCAAGGTTCTAAGAATGTAGGATTAACCATGGCTGAACAAATTCAAAATGTTACCGTCGTTGGTTCCGGCACGATGGGCAATGGAATAGCTCATGCGTTCGCCCAGTATGGATTTTCTGTTACACTTCTGGATGTGAAGCAGGAATTTCTCGACCGGGGGCTGAACACCATCAAATCAAATCTTGATAGGCAAATAAAAAAGGGGACTCTCACAGAAGAACAAAAGAGCGCTACCTTGAGCCGAATTAAGCCTTTGTTGGAGGTGCAAGAAGCGTGCAAGAATGCCCAGATCATCATTGAAGCCGCTACCGAGAACGAATCTATCAAAAAAGATTTGTTCCGCAAGTTCGATCAATATGCAAGCTCCTCGACACTTCTCGCTTCAAACACATCTTCCATCTCAATCACTGAAATTGCCGCGGTTACAAAACGACCTGATAAAGTTATCGGCATGCACTTTATGAATCCCGTGCCGGTTATGAAATTGGTGGAAGTGATACGGGGGCTGGCAACTTCCAACGAAACCTTCCAGACTGTAAGGTCCCTTTCCGAAAAATTGGAAAAAGTTCCGGTTGAGGTAAATGACTACCCCGGTTTCGTTTCGAACAGAATTTTATTGCCGATGCTCAACGAAGCGATGTATTGCGTTATGGAAGGAGTCGCCACGCCTGAATCCATAGATACGGTTATGAAGCTTGGCATGAATCATCCCATGGGACCTTTAACCCTTGCGGATTTTATCGGACTTGATGTTTGTTTATCCATTATGGAAGTTCTTTACAAGGGATTAGGCGATCCCAAATATCGCCCATGCCCGTTATTGAAGAAAATGGTTGCCGCGGGTCATATAGGCAAAAAATCTGGAAAAGGATTTTACGATTACACTGCCACAAAGTGAGTACCTATGAATTTTGAATTTAACGAAACGCATTTAATGATTAAAGAAACCGCTCGGCAGTTTGCCGAGGATGAGCTGGCTCCTTCCGCCGATACGAGGGACGAAAAGGAAGAGTTCCCGTATGAGCAAGTAAAAAAAATGGGCGAGTTGGGATTTATGGGGATGATGGTCTCCGAACAATACGGCGGAGCAGGTCTTGATACGCTTTCGTACGTCTTGGCGATGGAGGAAATTTCAAAGGTTGATGCCTCCGCCGGCGTTATTATGTCAGTGAATAATTCACTTGTGTGTTGGGGCATCGAAGCGTACGGGACCGAAGAACAAAAGCAAAAATATCTGCCCGATCTTGCAAGCGGGAAAAAACTCGGCGCCTTTGCGCTTTCTGAACCGGAAGCGGGAAGTGATGCGACGAATCAGCGTACCACCGCTAAGAAGGACGGCGATTTTTATGTTCTGAACGGTACAAAGAATTTTATTACCAACGGCTCGCAAGCAGATATTGTTCTCGTGATGGCATCTACCGACCGCTCGAAGGGAGCGAAAGGCGTCAGCGCGTTTATTGTTGAAAAAGGAACTCCCGGTTTTTCAGTCGCTAAAAAGGAAAAGAAGTTGGGCATCAGAAGCTCGGACACTGTTTCACTTGCCTTTCAGGATTGCCGGGTTCCAAAGGAAAACAGAATCGGCGAGGAAGGATTTGGAATAAAATTTGCTCTCAAAACACTGGATGGCGGCAGAATCGGCATTGCCACGCAAGCGCTTGGTATTGCCCAGGGAAGCCTTGAAGCGGCTGTAAAATATAGCAAAGAGCGCAAAGCCTTCGATCATACGATTTCCGATTTTCAAATTATCCAGTTCAAGCTTGCCGATATGGCAACGAACATAGAGGCGGCGCGTTCGCTGATTCTTTATGCGGCGTCATTAAAAGACAGAAAAGAGCCGTATGCAGCGGCTGCCGCGATGGCTAAATTGTTTGCTTCGCGCATTGCCGTTCAATCTGCTCTTGAGGCAATTCAGATCCATGGCGGTTATGGTTATGTGAGAGAGTACAAAGTTGAGCGTTTTTTGCGCGACGCGAAGATTACAGAAATCTATGAGGGAACTTCCGAAATTCAGAAGCTCGTTATCGGCCGCGCATTATTGCAATAAGCTCTTCTATTCGCTTCACCTAAGAAGGAGGAAGCTGCTCCACGAAGGCATCTCGATGTACGAGATGCCTTTTTATTTACTGAAACATGTTCAAAGAACAACTCTTTTGAGCAAATATGGCTCTATTCGTTCCCTTGTTTTTGGGATGAAGTTTTGTTACACTTATCCACTAAGTCAATAGTGATGAATAAGTTAACACGGGTTTTTCTTCTTTTATTGTTTGAGTGGATTGGCAGTTCTTTTCTGTTTTCTCAAACAGGAAAAAAAGTAACGCTCTTTTTTGCGGGCGACGTTGTTCTTTCAAATCATGTTGAAATGCAGGTGGGTGATAAATTCGATTATGTGTTCGGACGGTGGGGCGAAATCGGTGCATCCGATATTTTTATGGTTAACCTTGAACACCCCATCACTGAAGCGACCAAGAAGGTAGAAAAAGAGTACAATTTCAAAATGCACCCGAAGTACTTGCGCATCCTACAACAGGGGCGTGTTACCGTCGTCAATGCGGCGAATAATCATATTGCCGATTATGACATTGTGGGAATAGACGATACGATGAAGTATCTCGATTCGGTCGGTATCCGCTACGTGGGCATCGGGAAAAATCTTGAAGAAGCGCGGCGACCCGTTATCATCGAAAAAGGCGGAAAGAAAATTGGTTTTCTCGGTTACCATGGCGGTGGAAAATTTGCGGCAACACGCACGCATACAGGGTTAGCGCCACGATACGAGCCTTACATTATTGAAGATGTTAAACAATTGCGACCTCAGGTAGATTACGTTGTCGTTAATTTTCATTGGGGAACGGAATTAGCTGAACAGCCGGATCGTGGTCAAATTGCACTTGCTCACCATGTTATTGATGCTGGAGCCGATTTGATCGTGGGGCACCACCCGCATGTTCTGCAAGGTGTCGAAACATATAAGGGCAAAACGATTGCTTACTCGTTGGGAAATTTTGTATTTGGCGGGAACATCCGTGATTCGTACCTGACCGCAGTTCTCAAAGTTACATTGTCGGACATTGAACCTGCGGTTGAACTTGTTCCAGTGAGTGTTACCCGCTGGCAGCCACATGTTCCGGACGATGCGGCTCGAACACATGTTTTTAATCTTATGCGTAAACGTTCTAAATTATTTTCAAAATCAATGTTGTCTTCATCAGGAGTTGCACAATAGGAGTTATTTAATGAACCGTACATTAGCTATTACAGCTGGAGTTGTGGGAGGAATTCTCATCTTAGCCCTGTTAGTTGTCGGATGGGGAGTGTCAGTGTCTAATAGAATTATAAGCGCGGACGAAAGTGTAAAAGCGGGGTGGAGCCAAGTGGAAAATCAGTATCAGCGCCGGTACGATCTCGTTCCAAATTTGGTAGAGACAGTCAAGGGATATGCCAAGCAAGAGCAGGAAGTGCTGGAAAACGTAACGGCCGCTCGTGCACGCGTTGGACAGGTAACGATAACGCCCCAAATGCTCAACGATCCACAAATGTTTGCAAAATTCCAGCAAGCGCAAGATGGATTAGGTTCCGCTCTTTCACGATTGTTGGTCGTTTCAGAAAACTATCCTAATCTTAAATCGAATGAAAATTTTTTGGCGCTACAATCTCAGCTTGAAGGCACGGAGAACCGCATTTCGGTCGAACGCCGACGTTTCAATGAAGCTGTTCAAGGATACAATATGATGATTCGCCGATTTCCCGGATCCTTTATCGCTTCGATGACAGGGTTTAAGGAAGCCGCGTATTTCCATGCTGCGACGGGAGCCGAGCAAGTGCCGAAAGTGAAGTTCTAAAGAATGAAATTTCTCCGCATATCATTGTTGGTTGCTTTTGTTGCGTGTGCATGTACGGTTGCCATTGCGCGGCAGGATATTCCGATCCTCCAACAGCGCGTAACTGATTTTACGAACTCACTCTCGTTCGCCGAATGGCGTGCGCTTGACAATCGTTTGCAACAGTTTGAGGATTCTACCTCGAACCCAATAGTGATTTTGCTGGTCAAGTCATTACGGGGCAATTCTATAGAAGATTATGCCGTCAAAGTATTCGAGGCAAATAAACTCGGTCAACGCAACAAGAATAATGGCGTTCTCGTTGTCGTTGCAAAAGAGGATGGGCTGATTCGGATTGAAGTTGGCTACGGGCTTGAAGGGGTGTTGACGGACGCGGTAACCTCGCAAATTATTGAACGGGAGATAAAGGGAAATTTCAAAAAAGGAGATTTTTACGGCGGGTTGATGTCGGGTGTTTCGGCGATGATTGCCGCGACAGGGGGAGAGTACAAAGCTGAGCCGCGCGGGAAAAAAGCTCCATTCATTTCCGGCATTCTATTGTTGATGAGTTTCATTTTCTTCTTTGGATTTTTCCTGCCGATGCTTTCCTCTAAACGCCGTTATGTTATCGGTGGAGGCAATTGGATGTATTATTCAGGCTGGGGTTCGTTGGGCGGTGGAAGAGGCAGTTCGTTTGGAGGCTGGGGCGGCGGTTCTTCTGGAGGTGGTTGGAGTGGAGGAGGCGGTGGCATGAGTGGCGGTGGTGGAGCTACAGGTAGCTGGTAAAAGATTTTGAACTAATCGTGGTGGAGAGTTTTATATGCTCGTTATGATGAAACAAGATGTATCGGCTGATGAGGTCGAAAAAGTCAAAGAAAAAATACGCGCTCTTGGTTATAAGCCGCATGAGATTCCCGGGATTCAGAGAATCGCAATCGGTATTACGGGCAACAGCGGAAGAATTGACCCCGACGTGTTTCTTAGCATGGCAGGTGTTGCAGATGCGGTTCCTGTTTCAAAGCCGTTTAAATTGGTCAGCCGAGAAGTGAAGCCCGAGAACACTGTCATCCGCGTCGGCAAGAGCGAAATCGGCGGTAAGGAATTGACTATAATTGCGGGACCGTGTTCCGTCGAAAGCAGAGCGCAAATTCTTGAAATTGCTGAAATGTTGCGTGACATGGGAGTAAAATTTTTACGCGGCGGAGCGTTCAAACCGAGAAGCTCACCGTACTCATTTCAGGGGCTTAAAAATGAGGGTCTTGAGTTTTTGCGGGAAGCTGCGGATAAAACCGGCATGCATATCGTGACTGAGGTGAAAGACACCGAGACTCTTTCAATAGTTGCTCAGTATGCGGATGTGCTTCAAGTCGGTGCTCGTAATATGTATAATTTTTCGTTGCTTGAGAAACTTGGAGAGCTGAAACATCCAGTCTTGCTCAAAAGGGGGCTTTCTGCAACGATTGAAGAATTATTAATGGCTGCGGAATATATCGCATCAAGAGGAAATTATAATATTATTCTTTGTGAGCGAGGCATCCGAACGTATGAAACGTACACCCGTAACACACTTGATTTGAATGCCGTGCCTGTGGTCAAAAAATTGTCTCATCTTCCTATTATAGTGGATCCGAGTCACGGCACCGGTGCGTGGGACCTTGTGATACCAATGGCTCAAGCGGCGATAGTTGCGGGCGCCGATGGTCTCATGATTGAAGTGCATCAAGATCCGCAAGCCGCGCTTTCCGATGGGTTCCAATCATTGCGGCCGGATAAATTTAGGTATTTGATCGAACGCTTACGCGAATTAGCTCCGCATGTTAACCGTACTATTTCCCATGGATCGCCGGTTTTGGTAAAGTGAAAAAGTCCAATACAACATATCGGCGCGGGCGGCAAAGCCCCCAAAATGTTTCGCCGAAATTAGCTAAACGTTCTTCAAACGATGTGAAGCGACAAAAGCTTCCGGCTTCGACCGATGCGATTCGTGTTGCATTCGCGAAAGCGGCTGCTGCAATGTTGATTATGGATCGCTCCGGGCATTGTGTGGAAGCGAGTGATTGGGCGGTAAAGATGCTTGGATTGAGCAAGATGGCGCTTGTCGGTAAGTCCATTGACCGATTGTTTTCCTCAGCACAAAACGATACATCATCGTTTGTTGCTGAACTCGTAAAAAACGGCAACCACAGTGAAGAGCTGACCTACGCTCGCAGAGGGAATTCGAAAATCTCTTTTCTTGTGAATGGAAAAAAAATCGGCGATAACTCCTTCCTTGTAACACTTTACGACCTTACGGGACAGTCGTCAATGAGTTCTAAATTGTGGAGGGTTGATAAATCCACAATGGTGCTGCCGGAGTTTTTTCCCCTTTCTGAATCTGAAGAAGAAACCGATTACCGATCATTGTTTCAACATTTGCCGTACGGTATTTGCTTACTTCAAAACAATTCCATTGTCATTGCCAATCCGATTTTTTGCAAAATGCTTGGGTACCGGGCAAGCGACGAAGTCGTCGGGAAACAAATCCAAAATTTGTTGGAAGAAGGGTCGAGGATGTTTTTCTCCGTTCTTCAGCAGCGTGTGCTTCGAGGGGAGACCATCCCTTCGCGGTTTGAAACACGGATGTTGCGCGAAGACAGATCGACCATTGACGTCGAAACAACGTTCGCGTTAAGTTGGTATCAAGGGGCGCCTGCGCTGAACGTATGCATTAACGATATCACTGACCGCAAAGAACTGGAAAAAAGATTAACGGATTCCGAAGGCCTCTTGCGGAATGTAATTGATTCGATGGTTGATGCTCTGATTATCACCGACCTTCAAGGTAAGGTTCTTGACGTGAATAACGAGTTTGAGCGATTGACGGGGTATTCCCGCCGCGAAGCATTCAGGACTGAAATCCCTTATCCATGGGTTCCCGAAGAAGATCTTCGGTCGTACATAGGGTGGTTGGAGAAGCTGAGAGAGAACAATGTGTTACGAGATTTTGATATTACATGGCTTCGAAAGAACGGTGAGCATATTGCAGTCAGTTTAAATACAACACTGCTCCGCAATTCATCCGGTGACCCAGTGCTGATGGTGAACATCGCACGCGATATAAGCGAACGCCAAGCTTCGCAACGGGAGTTGAGCAGGCAACTCCAACGATTGCAGGTCTTGTATGATCTTAGCAGGGCGCTTACCGAAACGTTCGATATTAAGGAAATAGCGCGCATTACCTTTCATCAGGTCGAAAAGGTCATTCCTGTGGACGCGTTCTTCATCAATCTCTACGATGAGGAAAAGAACCTCATTAGAGAGGTCTTTCATGTTGATATTGTCAATGGCGTACGGACCGAGACGCAGACCGCTTCTGCACCAATGGCTCTGGACGAGAAAATGGCAAACTCCAAAGTCATTTACGCTCATAAGCCCCTTTTGGAATTAAGAGACACTGAGCCTAAAAAACCGCTCTACCTTCCTTTTGGTAACGAAGAGAAAGCTGCTGCCTCTTTAATGTACGTTCCTATGTTTTCTAAAGATCGAACCATTGGAGTGCTCTCGGCTCAATCATACCAATTAAAAGCGTATTCGGAAGACCAGCTTGCGTTGTTGCAAAGTATCGCCAACGTTACAGGCATTGCGATTGAAAAGGCAAATCTTTACCAAGAGACAATTTCCAACTCATTGGAAATTGAAGCGCGCAACAAGGAACTGGATGATTTTACCTACGTCGTCTCGCATGACCTCAAAGAACCGCTAATCAGCGTCGAAGGGTATGCGAAGATCATTAAACAAGAATATTATTCACTGTTTAATGATGCGGGAAAAGAATATATTCAATCTATAACCGATTCGTGCGTGCACATGAAACGGTTGATTGATGAGCTCCTTCAACTCTCTCGCGTGAGCAAGCTGGCTGAAAAAAGGAGCAGGGTTGATTTGCCGAAGTTAATTTCAGAAGTGTTGGAGGAACAGCAATTTTCCATTCGAGAAAAGAAGGCGGAAATTATTGTTCAAGAGAAGCTTCCTGAAGTGTTGGGCGTTGATACACATCTCAGAATCGTTTTTCGTAATTTAATTTCTAACGCGTTGAAATTTTCAGACAAGCCCATTCCCCGAATACACATTTCTGCGCAAGTAGAGCATGATGCGGTGATAATTTCTGTGCGTGATAATGGTATTGGGATTGACCCTGCGTATTTCGATAAAATTTTTATGATTTTCCAACGCCTTCACAAGAAAGAAGAATATGAGGGGGCGGGGGCTGGTCTTACCATTGTAAAGAAAATTATCGAAGCAAACGGCGGGCGCATTTGGGTAGAATCCAAACTCCATGAGGGTACAGTTTTTTATTTTACTATTGCACGATCATAGAAAGGAGTTTCAGTGGCTACTCTTAATTCCTCGTTACATATTCTCCTTATTGACGACAACAAGGACCATGCAAAAATTTTGCAATGGGCTTTTCAGCAGTCTGGCGAGAATAATGAGATACAATATTTTGATGACAGCCAGCAAGCCTTGAATTATCTTGATTCCATTCCCAAGGACGAAGGGAATCGCCCGGATTTGATTTTTCTCGATTTCAATCTTCCGCGAGTTGACGGGCGCGAGGTGCTTCGTGTGTTGAAGTCGGGCGAAAAGACGAAATCAATTCCTGTCATCGTTCTCTCCAGCTCTGAGCGGGAAGAAGATGTGCGGAAAGCGTATGAATTAGGTGCCAATAGCTATCTTTCGAAATCAGTGGTGTTAGGAGACTTTCATTCTGTTCTTAAAACGTTTCAAGAGTATTGGTCAAACATTGCAAAACTTCCCATGCGGAAATAAACTATGATAGCCGATGGTCATGTTCTCGTTCTCTTAATCGAAGACAATGTAGATTTCGCAAAGCTTGTGAAGTTATATCTCGATAGATTTGAAGAAGCTAGAATCGAGGTAGTATGGAAGAATAACGGTCCGGAAGCCATTGAGGAAGCAGTTCGGAATAAGGACATTGATGTCATTCTTATGGATTATTTTTTGCCCGGCATGAATGGATTGGAAATTACACGTGCGTTACAACAAAAAAATCTCGGTACCCCTGTGGTATTCCTAACTGTCAACAAGGATATGAACCTTGCCGTCGAGGTGATGAAACTGGGTGTACAGGACTATTTGGTGAAAGAAGAAATTAGCACGCCAATTCTGCCCAAGACCATCATGGGCATCGTAGAGCAAAGCAAATTTCAAAAAGAGATGGCAGTGTTGGAAATCCGGCAGAAGCGCTTAGAAGCGATGCAAGAAATGATTGTCGGCATCACGACCGAAATCAGCGCGCCTCTGCAAGCGATGAAAAATATCGTTTCAAAACTGCTTGGAAAAGAATCTTCGGAAAAAGGCCTGAAATATCTTACCATCATCAAAGATAATGTGAACCGTATCGAATCCAAAATGGAAAAGCTTAACAATTTGAAAGAAGATAAGACGGTGCAATACATCAAAGACATCAAAATGATTGATCTTTCTTGAAGGTCGAGGCATCGTTTGAAAAATATTGTTAAAAATCTTTTTTCAAAAACCGATCTCGATACAATCGCCGGCGCTATTACGGAAGTTGAAAAAACAACATCCGGTGAACTGCGGGTAGCGATTCGGCAGAAACGCCATCGCAACGAAAAATCGTTGACCATCGAGCACATTGCACGACAAGAGTTCGTTCATCTTGGCATGGCAAAGACGCACGAACGGAACGGCGTGCTCTTGTTCCTATTGCTTGAGGAGCGTCAGTTTTATATCCTTGCCGATGAACATATCCATAAAAAAGTTCATCCGAGTCAGTGGCAGGAAATTGCAAATTCGATGAGTGCAAAGTTTTCTCAAAAAAAATTTCGGGATGGTATTCTTGAGGCGGTACAAGCTGCAGGCAAGGTTCTTGCTGAACATTACCCCCACAAGCTCGATGACAAGAACGAACTTTCCAACGATGTCGTTGTCAATTGAACAGTATCTATGAAATGTAAGGTAGCAATAGCGCAGGTTGATTCAAAGGTCGGCAATATGCAGGATAACCTTGATCATCATATCGAAATGATTGATAAGGCTATCAAAGAAAAAGCAAATGTGATATTATTCCCCGAACTCAGTCTCTCCGGATATACCCTTCGCGATCTCGCTTGGGAAATTGCGCTTGATCCCCATTCCGATTTGCTCTTCAAACATTTAAAAGAAAAAAGCAAATTAATTTCCATTATCGCCGGGTTTGTGGAAAGCGGCAGTGATCATGGGATTTATAACTCTGCTTTTTTTATGGAGGATGGAACTATCCAGCATATCCACAGGAAAATTTATCCACCGACCTATGGAATGTTTGAAGAGGGACGATATTTCAGCACAGGTGACCGAGTCCGGGCATTTGATTCGAAGCACGGGCGATTTGGGATTCTCGTTTGCGAAGACCTTTGGCATATATCACTTCCATATCTTCTTGCATTGGATGGGGCGGAAGCCATCTTTACATTGACCGCAAGCCCCACCCGCGTAGCAGGGGAAGTGTCAGAGATGGGAAATGCCACCGTCAACCACGAGCAACATCGTGCGTATGCGAGGCTGATTAGCTCGTACATTCTTTTCGCGAATCGAGTGGGAGTGGAAGATGGAGTAAATTTCTGGGGCGGCTCTTCCATCACTGATCCTGGAGGCAAAACAGTTGTAACGGCAAAGTATTTTTCTGAAGATATGATTTTCGGAACCCTCGATTCACAAGAAGTCCAACGCGCCCGTCGTTTCTCACGTCATTTCCTCGATGAAGATATAGATTTAGCTTCGCGTACGTTAAAGAGAATTATACGCGAGCGCGATAAACGTTAAATCGCCTGCAAATGCTCCCTTCCCTCGTTATAGATTTCCTCCTTTTCTATCAGATGCAGTTGTTCCCTTGTTGAAAGAATAAAAACTTCTAAAAGACTAATATTTATTGAATTTTTAGCATTTTCTTCCTAAATTTAAACGCTTTTTACATGAATGATGTTATATGAATAGCTTGAAGTGAGGCGCAACTATGAATAGCGTTAAAACAGTTGGTTTAATGGTTTTATTGATGGCACTGATGATGCTGGTTGGGCAATTGCTCGGACAAGAGCAAGGCTTAATGATGGCATTCGGTTTTTCTTTGCTGCTGAATTTTGGCATGTATTGGTTTTCGGATAAAATTGTCTTGATGACGTACGGCGCGCGTGAGGTGACTGAGCAAGAAGCTCCAAAGCTTTATTCAATTGTAAGACATCTTGCTCAACAAGCAGAACTGCCGATGCCGAAAGTATATCTTATTCCCGGGGATTCACCCAATGCGTTTGCAACAGGTCGTAACCCGGAACACTCTGCTGTAGCGGCGACGGAAGGTATTGTTAAAATGTTAGGTGAGGATGAGCTTGAAGGAGTTATTGCCCATGAACTTGCCCATATTAAGCATCGCGATATTTTAACGGGAACGATTGTTGCGGCGATGGCGGGGACAGTCATGTTTCTTACGCGCATGGCGATGTTTGCCTCCTTCTTTGGTGGAGGGAACCGCGACCGCGAAGATTCCAATCCCGCTGGTGGAATACTTCTTCTCATTCTTGCGCCCATTGCCGCAATGTTGATACAGTTTGCCGTTTCACGGTCGCGCGAATTTGCCGCAGATGAGGGCGGAGCGAAAATTTGCAAGAGACCTCTCAGTTTGGCAAACGCTCTCCGAAAATTGGAAGCGGGTGTGGAGCGCATCCCTATGGAAAATGCCGGCACGGCAACAGCACACATGTTTATTGTGAATCCGCTGAGGGGTGGCGGCATCGTAAAGCTTTTCTCGACGCATCCTTCAACGGAAGAACGAATTGAACGACTCCAGCACATCGCGATGAGCGGTACTCTTTAATTACAACAAACTATCGTAAGGGATACATGTCGTCAACACAGTCATTCATTTATAAAGAACCGGCGCCTATTCTGGACAAAGAAAATCCATTTGAGTCCATGATGCAGCGATTTGATATTGCCGCGCACTTGTTGAATCTCGAACCCGGATTATATGAATATCTCAAAATGCCCGTGCGGCAAGTGATCGTTTCAATTCCCATTGCCATGGATAATGGGGAAGTAAAAGTCTTTGAAGGCTACCGCGTTATCCATAATGACATTCTCGGTCCCTCGAAAGGCGGCATTCGTTATGCGCCTGATGTTTCGCTTGATGAGATGAAAGCGCTTGCGGCTTGGATGACATGGAAATGCGCTATCATGAGCATTCCTTTCGGCGGAGCAAAGGGGGGAGTGAAATGTGACCCGAGCAAATTGAGCTCTCTTCAACTTGAGAAAATTACCCGCCGCTACACATCGAACCTTATTGATATTTTTGGTCCCGACCGCGATGTTCCTGCGCCCGATATGAACACGAATGAACAAACTATGGCGTGGATCATGGATACGTACAGCATGCACATGCGCAGAACGGAGCCGGCTGTCGTAACCGGCAAGCCGTTACTTTTGGGCGGTTCGCTTGGTCGGAGGGAAGCCACAGGAAGAGGTTGTATGATTGTTACGTTGACGGCAATGGAAAAAATCGGCATGAAGCCGAAAGACACCTCTGTTGTTGTGCAAGGATTCGGCAACGTCGGCTCGGTATCGGCGCAATTGCTTCGCGAACAAGGCTGCAAAATTATCGGTATAGGCGATATTAGCGGCGCATTCTATAATAAAAAAGGAATTGACGTTGATAAAGCCCTCGAATGGGTGAAGCATAACAAAACGCTTGCAGGGTTTCCGGGCGCAGAGCAAATTCCTCAGGAAGAACTATTAGAACTCGAATGCGATGTTCTTGTCCCTGCGGCGAAAGAAGACCAAATTACACAGTGGAATGCTTCCAAAATCAAGGCGAAGATTATTTGTGAAGGAGCCAACGGACCGACTTCTTCAAAAGCTGACCCGATTCTTCAAGAAAAAGGGATTTTGGTTATTCCTGATATTCTTGCCAATGCAGGCGGTGTCACTGTCTCGTATTTTGAATGGGTGCAAGACCGGGTTGGGTATTTCTGGTCGTTGGATCGAGTGAATAGCAGGATGGAGCAAATGATGAAAGCGGCATTTCATTCCGTTTATGAGACAGCAGAGCGTTATAACGTACCGCTTCGTATCGGCGCATACATCCTTGCAATTGATAAAGTTGCACGCACGCTTAAAATCCGAGGCATTTACGCTTAAAACAATGACCAAGCGATGGCACTGGATTTTACTTTGCATCTTCGCTAGCTTGTGCTTGAGTGTGTATGCTCAACCCAGCGAAGTAGCATCAACAGTGGTGTTGAAAACCCAAGTAGCGAGCATTGCCGAAGAGATCGTTACAAAAAATAAAATTGTTTTTGGGGATTCAATCACTGTAGAATTAAAAATTGAAGGCGGCCTTCATCAAACCTTGACGGAAAACGCCTTTACTGATGCTCTGAATCGCTTGGGATGCCGAGTAAAGGTAGGGACGAAAGAGACTCGACCGACCAATTCATTGCAAGCGTTAGTGCTTGAACAGAATGTTCGATATTCAGAAAAAACGGCAAGCGGATTTGAGAGGAAAACGCGCACGGTGCTGGAAGCTCGTTATCAACGAGGGGCAGATGGCGGAGTGCAATATCTTGGGGTTTTTACAAGAGAAAGTGTTGATACGGTGCTTCAACGAGATGAGCTTGCATTACCGGCGCTCAATCACGAGTCTTCAAAAGAAAATTCGGTTTCGTTCTTTGACCGAATAGCCGGTCCGGCGCTTATCATCACGGGAGCGTTTTTAATTGTCTATTTGTTCTTTACGGTGCGAAATTGAATTTCCGTGTTTGGCTAATTCTGCTGATGTGTTTATCCGCAGGATCGCTTGCGCAGGAGAAAGATTCCACCGCTCAAATCAGGGTGCTGTTATTTGGCGATGTGAATTTGGGCAGAACAGTAGGACAAGAGCTGCTCAAAGGGAATTTGGATTTTCCTTTTAAACTCGTGAAAGATACTCTTGCCAAGTCTGATATTGTATTCGTGAACTTGGAAAGCCAGCTCAGCGAGCAGGGTGGAGAGACGCAGAGCCCGCAGTACGATCTTATTTTCTGCGGACCCCCTTGCGGGGCAAAAGCGCTTAAGC
>JACQBK010000118.1 GCA_016194505.1 Ignavibacteriales bacterium
GCGGATGTCGACGTCATTATCGCAACGCCGGATGTGATGGGTGAGCTTGGGAAGCTTGGACGAGTATTAGGTCCTCGTGGACTTATGCCTAATCCCAAAAGCGGCACTGTTACTCCCGAAGTCGGCAAAGCGGTAAAAGAAGTGAAAGCCGGCAAGATTGAATTTAGGGTGGATAAGGCAGGCATTCTTCATGCCACTGTCGGTAAAGCAAGTTTCGAAAAAGAAAAGTTGGTGGAAAATATCCACTCATTTTTGAATACGGTTGTTCGCCTGAAACCCTCGACGGCAAAAGGCACCTATATAAAGAGCATTGCCATTTCAACGACGATGGGACCTGGTGTCCACATTGACCGAAACGAAGTCATTGCTCATTCATAGGTAACAAGACATTACGCACTCAACCCGCCATTAAGATTGGCGGGCAAACCCGCCATCAGGTTAGGCGGGCAAACCCGCCATCAGGTTAGGCGGGCAAATAACTCTCAATTCATTTTTTGAAGGTTGATGCCCCAGCAATGGGGGCTTCTCATCGAACTTCAGAACTATGTGTGATGTCACCCTTCTTGTGAGAAGGGAACGTCAAAGAAAGCTACAAGGTACGGTATGAATAAAGCGGAAAAAGAAGCTATTGTAGCGGAAGTTGCCGAAAAGATTTCTCGTGCAAGCGCGATGTACTTCGCGGATTTTTCAGGCTTAACCGTCGAAGAGGAAACAGAGCTTCGGCGCGAGTTCCGGAAATCCGGCATCGAGTACAGGGTGGTGAAAAATACGCTCGCGAAGAAAGCTTTAGAACGTGTAACAGGCTACGATCGTGTCTATGATAAATTGGTTGGACCCACCGGGATTGCATTCAGCTATGAAGATATCATTGCGCCTGCGAAGGTCATCAAGAAGTTCAATGAGAAGAGGGGGAAGCTCACGCTCAAAGTTGCAGTTCTTGAGAAACAGGTATTTGACGGGAAGCAATTGGATCAGCTTGCTAAGCTTCCATCGAAGAAAGAACTTATGGCGGGCATCGTCGGCAGCATACAAGCTCCGATTGCAGGCGTTGTTGGCGCTATCGGCGCTGTGATGCGGGATTTGGTCAATGTGGTTGACGCAATCGAAAAGAAAAAAGCGGCTTAATCGCTTAACAAGAATTTGAACAACATTTACATTTAAGGAGAAATACCATGTCAGCAGTAGCGGAAATAGTTGAAAAAATTGAAAAGCTTACATTGCTCGAAGCTTCTGAATTAAAGAAAGCGTTGGAAGAGAAGTTTGGCGTAACGGCAGCAGCCCCCATGATGATGGCAGGCGCAATGCCGGCAGCCGGCGGCGCAGCCCCAGCGGTGGAAGAGAAAACCGAGTTCACCGTTGAGTTGAAGAGCGCGGGTGCTCAGAAGATTAACGTTATTAAAGTTGTTCGTACCGCCACGGGTCTTGGCTTAAAAGAAGCGAAAGACCTTGTTGATGGCGCTCCCAAAGTTGTCAAAGAAGGCCTTTCCAAAGATGAAGCTGAAAAGTTGAAGAAAGAACTTGAGGAAGCAGGCGCTCAAGTTGACTTGAAGTAATTTTTGTTCCAAGCGTTCTTTTGAACTTTTCATTCTTTTTTTTGTTAAGGGAAAAAACATACTCCATCTAAAATTCCATACTCAAAGCCGATGATTTGCACCCCGCGAAGGAGTGTTAAGTCATCGGCTTGAGCCATATTTAGAGAGTAATATTCCCCGTATGTGATTTTCCTCAATGTTTTTGATGTTTGTCGTCGAGCCGGTGCTCCCGCGAAGACCGGCAACATACAATTTGAAGTTCACTTACTAGTATAAGGAGTGGTTGACTTGAAGAACCAATCCAATGGCACCAACGGACGGATTTCATTCGGACGAATTCCCTCCGTCATCGAAACGCCTGATCTGCTCAACGTGCAGATTGATTCATTCAATAAGTTTTTACAAGCGGACGTTCCTTCGCATCGCAGGAAAAAGCAGGGACTCCAGCAAGTGTTCCAGATGAATTTTCCCATCACCGATGCGCGGGAAAATTTCCTTCTCGAATTTTCTGAGTACTACGTTGAAAAACCGAAATACTCCGTCGTCGAGTGTCAGGAACGAGGATTAACCTTCTCCGTTCCTTTGAAGGCGAAGGTTCGCCTTTCCGCGAAGAAGGAAGGAAGCCAGGAATTCAGCGACACGATCGAGCAGGAAGTGTATCTCGGTAATCTTCCCGCCATGACCCAACGCGGCACGTTTATCATTAACGGCGCTGAGCGCGTTGTGGTAAGCCAGTTGCATCGCTCGCCGGGCGTATTCTTCGGCGAGTCCGTTCACCCGAACGGCACATTGATGTACTCGGCGCGCATCATTCCTTTCCGCGGCTCGTGGGTAGAGTTCTCTACCGATATTAACAACGTGATGTACGCGTACATTGATCGGAAGAAAAAATTTCCCGTTACGACTCTCCTGCGTGCATTAGGATACTCATCGGATGATGCGATTCTTGATCTGTTCGCGCTCGTGGAAGAGCTTGATGCCTCCAAGGTGAGCTTGAAAGAGCATATCGGCAGAACCGTGTGCAGTGATGTGTTCGATAAAAAGACCGGCGAGATTTTCATCAACAAAGACTCGAAGCTTACCGAAGAGCATGTCAAGCAAATCAAAAAAGCTGAAGTTCGGAAAATTCGTCTCTTGAAATCGGAAGCGGCGACAGAAATCTCCGTCATTGCTAATACGATTTTGAAAGATGCCGCTCGCTCCGAGGAAGATGCGCTCGAAACGATTTACCAGCAGCTTCGCTCCGGTGAGGCGCCTGATCTCGATACTGCAAAGAATTTGATTGACCGTCTCTTCTTCAATCCGAAGCGGTACGACCTCGGTGATGTCGGTCGTCATCGAATGAATGCAAAGCTTAACCTGAGCATTCCGGAAGACATTACGACCCTGACGAAAGAGGACATCGTTGCGATCGTAAAATACTTGATTGACCTGCAACAAGGCAAGAGAACAGTTGACGACATTGACCATTTAGGCAATCGCCGCGTTCGCACGGTGGGCGAACAACTTGCGCAGCAATTTAACGTGGGCTTATCCCGTATGACCCGCACCATTCGTGAGCGGATGAACCTTCGCGATAGCGAAACCATCACGCCGCAGGATTTGGTCAACGCAAGGACGATCACAAGCGTCATCAACGCGTTCTTCGGTACGAATCAGCTTTCCCAATTTATGGATCAAACTAATCCGTTGGCGGAGATGACGCACAAGCGCCGTGTTTCCGCTCTCGGTCCTGGCGGTTTGACGCGTGAGCGCGCAGGATTTGAAGTCCGTGACGTTCACTATACGCACTACGGCCGTCTCTGTCCGATTGAAACGCCTGAAGGTCCAAACATCGGTTTGATTTCGTCGCTCTGTATTCATGCGCGCATCAACGATTTCGGATTTATCGAAACGCCGTACCGCAAAGTGAAAAACGGCAAGCTGGTCGAAGAGATAGAGTTCCTCACTGCGGAAAAAGAAGACCAAGTTACGATTGCGCAGGCGAACGCTCCTATTGATGATCGGGGGCGTTTCCAAGAAGAAAAAGTAAAAGCAAGGTTCCAGAGCGATTATCCTGTTGTGGAGCCGGAGAAAATCCAGTTTATGGATGTTGCCCCGAACCAAATCGTCAGCGCTGCAGCGGCATTGATTCCGTTCCTTGAACACGATGACGCAAACCGCGCATTGATGGGTTCGAACATGCAACGCCAAGCCGTTCCGTTGTTGGTCCCCAAATCTCCCATCGTGGGGACAGGGTTGGAAGAAAAACTTGCCCGCGACTCCCGAACGATCATTATTGCAGAACGTACCGGCGTCGTTGAATCGGTATCTGCTGATAGCATCATTGTTCAATATGATATTGATGAGAACAGTATCGAAGCGATTATTAGCTTTGAAGATAAGCGCCGCGTTGAATATAAGCTGACGAAATTCTTCCGCACGAACCAAGATACCTGCATCAACCAACGGCCAATTGTTAATCCGGGCGATAGAGTGAAAAAGGGAGATGTTCTTGCCGATGGCTGTGCCACGGATCAGGGCGAGCTTGCGCTTGGAAGAAATGTTCTCGTTGCCTTCATGCCATGGCGTGGATACAACTTCGAGGACGCTATTATTATCAGCGAGCGGGTTGTAGCAGAGGATGTCTTCACTTCCATTCATATTGAAGAGTTTGAACTGCAAGTCCGCGATACGAAGCGTGGTGAAGAAGAGCTGACGCGTGAAATTCCCAACGTCAGCGAAGAAGCGACGAAGGATCTCGACGAAAACGGTATCATTCGTATCGGCGCAGAGGTGAATGAAGGCGATATTCTTATCGGTAAAATTACGCCGAAAGGTGAAACCGATCCGACTCCTGAAGAAAAACTTCTTAAAGCCATCTTCGGTGAAAAAGCCGGCGATGTCAAGGACGCTTCGCTGAAAGCGCCTCCGGGTATGAAGGGTGTCGTTATCTCTACAAAGCTCTTCAGCCGGAAAAAGAAGGACACGGAAAGCAAGAAAGACGATAAAAAGAAGCTCGAGGCTTTGGACCGTTCTCGCAAGAAAGACCTCAAAGAGCTACAAGAGAAGCTTGGCAAGAAACTGGACCAACTCCTTGCTGGTGAGAAATCTGCCGGCATACGCGATACGGATGGCAATGTCATCATTCGTAGCGGTACAGCCTTAAAAGAGGATACGTTCCAAACGCTTGATGGAGCTGATAAACTTGATCATACCCAAGATTGGGTTGACGAAAAGCGCAAGAACAATCTTATTGTCAAGATTTACGAAAACTTCCGCCAAAAAATGAGCGAGATAGAAGAACTCTATCGCCACGAGAAGAACAAGATTCAGCTTGGCGATGAGCTTGCCCCCGGGATCGTCCAGCTTGCGAAAGTGTACGTTGCGAAGAAGCGAAAGCTTTCCGTTGGCGATAAGATGGCGGGACGCCACGGCAATAAGGGTGTCGTTTCCACTATCGTTCCTGTGGAAGATATGCCGTTCTTGCCGGATGGAACACCCGTGGATATCGTTCTTAACCCGTTAGGGGTACCTTCGAGAATGAACCTCGGTCAGTTGTTTGAAGTGGCTCTCGGATGGGCTGGACACAAACTTGATGAAAAATACGCGTCTCCAATTTTTGACGGCGCGTCATGGGAAGAAGTTCAAGAGCAATTGAAAAAAGCAGGACTGAACGAGAAATCCAAATCCGTTCTTATAGATGGACGGGCTGGCGAGCCGTTCGATCAAGAAGTGTCCGTCGGCTATATCTACATTATGAAGCTCTCACACTTGGTTGACGATAAGATTCACGCTCGTTCCATCGGACCTTACTCCCTCATTACGCAGCAGCCTCTTGGCGGTAAAGCACAATTTGGTGGTCAGCGTTTTGGAGAGATGGAAGTGTGGGCGCTCGAAGGCTATGGTGCGTCCCATGTGCTTCAGGAGATTCTTACTGTCAAATCCGATGACGTTGTTGGTCGTGCGAAAGTGTACGAAGCGATCGTCAAAGGCGAGAATTTACCCGAGCCGAACATTCCCGAATCGTTCAATGTGCTTGTTCGCGAATTGCAAGGGTTAGGATTAGAAGTGAAGATTGATTGAGGTGCTGAAGATGGACGCCACCTCAAAGGTGGAGTCCATCTCTTATAAAGATTTGTGCAAGAAAAATTTGAAAGGTGGAGGATTCAATGCCATTTTCATCACACGATATAGCAGCACGAAAGCACTTTTCCAGAATTGTCATCAGTCTCGCATCGCCTGATATGATTTTGGCAAGATCGCACGGTGAAGTAACCAAGCCGGAGACGATCAACTATCGCTCGTTCCGACCGGAAAAGGACGGATTGTTCTGCGAGAAAATTTTTGGTCCCGTTCGCGACTGGGAGTGCCATTGCGGAAAATATAAACGGATTCGCTACAAAGGCATTACCTGCGACCGATGCGGTGTTGAGGTAACGCAAAAAAGCGTCCGTCGCGAGCGCATGGGGCACATTGCACTTGCGGTGCCGGTTGTTCATATCTGGTATTTCCGTTCGTTGCCCAGCAAGATCGGATATGTGCTTGGTCTTTCAAGCAAAGAACTTGAAAAAATTATCTATTACGAGTCGTATGTTGTTATTAGCCCCGGCACCACGGGATTAGGGAAACAAGACCTTATTACCGAGGATCAGTATCTCGAGATTATGGCTTCGTTGCCCGCTTCGAACCAAGAGTTGGAGGACGCCGATCCCAAAAAATTCATCGCAAAGATGGGTGGCGATGCTATTAAGGATTTGCTCAGGCGAGTGCATGTTGAGGAGCTTGCGCTTCAATTGCGCACGGATGTAAAAACTGAAACCTCCATGCAAAAGAAAACGGAGGCTCTCAAGCGTCTTCGTGTTATCGAGTCTTTCCGCAAGAGCCAAGAGACTGCCCCGAATAAGCCAGAGTGGATGGTGTTGGATGTTATTCCGGTTATTCCGCCGGAGTTGCGACCGCTTGTTCCGTTGGAAGGTGGACGTTTTGCGACATCCGATTTAAACGATTTGTACCGCAGGGTCATCATTCGTAATAACCGCTTGAAGCGTCTTATCGAAATCAAAGCGCCGGAAGTTATTCTCCGCAACGAAAAACGCATGTTGCAGGAAGCGGTTGACTCATTGCTGGATAACTCCCGAAGAGTCAACGCGGTGCGAAGCGATAATAACCGCGCATTGAAGTCTCTTTCGGATATGCTGAAAGGAAAACAAGGTCGTTTCCGGCAAAACTTGCTTGGCAAGCGCGTTGATTATTCCGGTCGTTCCGTTATCGTTGTCGGACCCGAATTGAAATTGCACGAGTGCGGTCTGCCGAAGGACATGGCTGTTGAATTATTTAAGCCGCACATCATTCGTAAGCTCATTGAGCGTGGGTTAGTGAAGACAGTCAAAAGCGCGAAGAAAATGGTGGATAAGAAAGGTCCGGAGGTCTGGGATATTCTTGATCACATCATTGACGGGCATCCGGTTCTTCTCAACCGCGCCCCGACACTGCATCGCTTGGGTATTCAAGCGTTCCAGCCGGTGCTTGTGGAAGGAAAAGCTATCCGCATTCACCCGATGGTTTGCACGGCGTTCAACGCTGACTTCGACGGAGACCAGATGGCTGTGCACGTGCCTCTTTCCTACGAAGCTCAGCTTGAAGCTCGTATCTTGATGTTGTCGAGCCATAACATTCTTTCGCCTGCAAGCGGTGCGCCAATTTTGACTCCGACGCAAGATCAGGTTTTGGGATGCTATTATCTGACCAAATCCAGAGCCAACGATAAAGGAGAAGGACTGACATTCTATTCTCCACAAGAGGCCGTTATTGCGTATGACCATCAACGGGTCGGTCTTCATGCGCGCATCAAAGTACGTGTTGAAGGCAAATTGGTTGAGACAACTGTTGGAAGGGTGATCTTCAATCAAATTATTCCTCCGGAGATGCCGTTTATCAACGAGCTTCTGAACAAGAAGCGCCTCGTCCAGATTATTGCAAACACATTCCGTCGTTGCGGCAATTTGGTGACGGCGCAATTTCTCGATAATCTGAAAACACTCGGCTTCACCTACGCCACGAAGGGCGGACTATCGGTTTCGATTGGGGACGTTATTATCCCCAAAGAGAAGTACGAAATGGTCGCCAAAGCGCAGAAGGATGTTGAGAGCGTTGAGAATCAATACTACCGCGGCTTTATCACGAATGGCGAACGATACAATAAAGTGATTGACATTTGGACGCGCGCAACGAGCCGTATTGCCGAACGATTATTCGATTCGCTCCAGCACTCGGATGAAGGGTTTAATTCTCTCTATATGATGGTTGATTCCGGTGCGCGTGGTTCGAAAGAACAAGTGCGCCAGCTCGCCGGTATGCGCGGTCTTATGGCGAAGCCTCAGAAGAGTCTTTCCGGTGCAACAGGCGAGTTGATTGAAAACCCCATTACGGCAAACTTCCGTGAAGGGCTTTCGATTCTCGAATACTTCATCTCTACGCACGGCGCTCGTAAAGGTCTTGCCGATACTGCCTTGAAAACGGCGGACGCAGGCTATCTTACACGCAGGCTTATTGACGTTGCTCAAGATGCCATCATCGCCGAAGAAGATTGCGGAACTATTCGCGGTGTGCCGACTGGCGCATTAAAAGAAGGCGAAGACGTAAAAGAACCTCTGTCTGAGCGTATTCTGGGCCGTGTGTCTGTCCACGACGTTACTGATCCGTTAACCGGTGAAGTGATAGTTCACAGTGGTGATGTTATCAATGAAGAAAAAGCTCTAAAGATTTCCGAAACTTCTATCGAGCTTGTGGAAATACGCTCCGCATTAACATGCGATTCGCGACGCGGTCTTTGTGCCAAGTGTTACGGCCGCGATCTGACGACAGGGAAACTTGCCGAACCGGGCACTGCGGTAGGCGTTATTGCCGCGCAGTCCATTGGCGAGCCGGGAACACAGCTTACGCTCCGGACATTCCACACAGGCGGTACTGCAAGCTTGATTGCCGCTCAGTCTCAGATTACCTCAAAGTTCGAAGGCAAGATCAAATACGAAGGATTAAAGTATATCGAGTTCAGCTCTGAGTCTGAAAAGCACTCTATCGTCTCCGGTCGTAGCGGTATCATTAACATTGTTGATAGTGATAACCGTATATTGACAAAGTACGATGTTCCATACGGTGCTATCTTGATGGTGAAGGACGGGACAAAAGTGGCGAAGGGTGAAATGATTTACGAGTGGGATCCGTACAACGCCGTTATCGTCTCCGAGCACAAAGGAATTGTCAAGTATGTTGACCTGAAAGAAAACTTAACGTTCCGTGAAGAGCCTGATGAGCAAACCGGGCACATTCAGAAAGTTGTTATTGATAGCCGCGAGAAGAGTCTCATTCCCGCCATTACCATTATCAACGCGAAGGGCCAGAAAGTCGCGTCGTATCCTATCCCGACTCGTGCACACCTTAATGTTAATGATGGAGAAGAGATTCAGGCGGGTACGGTGCTCGTCAAAATTCCTCGCGATATCGGCAAGACGAGAGATATTACCGGTGGTTTGCCGCGCGTTACCGAATTATTCGAAGGACGTCATCCGAATGATCCCGCAGTTGTTACCGAAATTGACGGCATCGTCACCATAGGCCAGCCGAAGAGAGGCGCGCGCGAGGTCTTCGTCCAAAGTCATGACGGCAAAGATAAGAGAACGTATCTTATCCCGTTAGGCAAGCATATTCTCGCGCAGGATAACGATGTTGTCCGGGCGGGTGAGCGGTTATCTGCCGGTTCCATTGACCCGCATGATATTTTGAAGATCAAAGGAACGACCGCAGTGCAGGAGTACCTTGTGAACGAAATTCAAGAAGTCTATCGTATGCAAGGTGTGAAGATCAACGACAAGCACATCGAAGTTATCGTGCGCATGATGATGCAGAAGGAACGCATCGTTGATGCCGGCGATACGAAATATCTTGAAGGCGATAATGTTGATAAAGGCAAATTGCACGATGAAAATGATAGCCTCGGAGGCAAAGTCGTTATCGTAAGCAAGGGCGACTCGAAGCAGAAAAACGGCATGATCACGACGAAAAAATCCATTCGCGAAATCAATGCCGACATCCGGAAAAAAGGGAAGAAGGTCATTGAGGTGCGAGATACGGATGCGGCAACTTCGGAACCGATTCTTTTGGGAATCACGCAAGCATCCTTAACCACCGATAGCTTTATTTCGGCTGCGTCATTCCAAGAAACGACAAAGGTTCTTACCGATGCGGCAATCGAAGGCAAAGTAGATATGTTGCTTGGATTGAAGGAAAACGTGATCATGGGACATTTGATTCCAGCCGGTACCGGTCAGATGCGATTCCGTGACGTTATTGTTACCTCAAAGGAAGAGCCGCAAGGTGTTTCTGTCCAAGCCGCCGAGGTCGAATCTGGAGAGGTAGTCGTAACAAAGGAGCGCAAGAGAAAGACGAAGGTTGTTGCATCCTAATACGGCATGAAGATCTTTTAATGGAGAGGCAGGGATGAAAAAACCTTGTCTTTTCTATCAGAAAGCAGTTGACATTATCTAATAAAATAATTATATTTATAAGCTTTTATACGTATTTTTGACTTAATGCAACGGAGTATCTTTAAAATTGCCAACGATCAATCAGTTAATACGCAATAGCAGAGAGCAAACATCCTGGAAAAGCAAGTCTCCTGCCTTACAATCCAGTCCGCAAAAGCGAGGAGTGTGCACGAGAGTTTATACGACCACCCCGAAGAAGCCGAATTCCGCATTGAGAAAAGTTGCGCGTGTCCGGTTGACCAACGGGATGGAAGTAACGGCATACATTCCGGGTGAAGGTCACAACCTACAAGAGCACTCCATTGTCATGATTCGCGGCGGCAGGGTGAAAGATCTTCCCGGTGTTCGTTATCATATCATACGCGGAACTCTCGATACGCAGGGCGTTCAAGACCGAAAGCAGGCTAGGTCAAAATACGGAGCAAAGAAGCCGAAGCAGTAACCTTTTTAAGGATAGTTCAAACAGCTCATGCGAAAGAAAAGATCTTCAAAACGTTTAATTATTCCAGATCCAAAATTTCAGGATCCGTTGATCGCACGGTTCATCAATTCCCTCTTAAAACAAGGGAAGAAAAACCTTGCGCGTAACATTCTATACACGGCGTTCGATTTGATCGAAGAGAAGACGAAAAATAAACCTCTCGATGTGTTTAAAAAGGCGATGAGTAACGCGTCGCCGATGATAGAAGTCCGTGCTCGAAGAGTTGGTGGTGCTACCTATCAAGTTCCCACAGAAGTTCGTCTCGAGCGACGAACCGCTCTTGCAATTCGCTGGTTGATTAGCTACGCTAAAGAACGCTCGGATACATCGATGGCTCAGAAGCTTGCTTCTGAGTTTATTGCTGCCGCGGCTGGTGAAGGCGGAGCAATTAAGAAGAAAGACGATGTCCATCGTATGGCGGAAGCCAACAAAGCTTTTGCCCACTTTAAGTGGTAATCGGTTTTTAATAAACCCCTGATTGGGAAAAACATTTTATTGAATTCAATAATCCGCATCGGATTATTGTCGGTTGTGGAGAAGAAAGTACTCTATGCCTCGTGATTATCCATTAGATCGAACTCGTAATATCGGCATCATGGCTCACATTGATGCCGGTAAGACTACGACGACGGAGCGTATCCTGTTCTATACCGGTGTGCTCCACCGCATGGGCGAAGTCCATGACGGCGCCGCGACAATGGATTGGATGGAGCAAGAAAAAGAGCGTGGCATCACTATTACCAGCGCTTCAACTACTTGTTTCTGGGACAATCATCGTATTAACATTATTGACACGCCGGGTCACGTAGATTTTACTATTGAAGTCGAGCGTTCCTTGCGTGTGTTAGATGGCGCAGTGGCGTTGTTTTGTTCTGTTGGCGGCGTTGAGCCGCAATCTGAAACAGTCTGGCGTCAAGCGGATAAATATGGCGTTCCTCGCTTGGCATTTGTGAATAAGATGGATCGCGCCGGTGCGGATTTCATCGGCGTCATTAATATGATGAAAACTCGCTTGGCAGCGAATGCAGTTCCCGTTCAATTGCCTGTCGGTGAGGGAGATATGTTCGTCGGCATCATTGATTTGATTACAATGAAAGCCCGCATGTATCACGAAGATTCCCAGGGAACGACATGGGACGATATTGAAATTCCCGAAAAACTAAAGCCAAAAGCAAACGAGTATCGGATTAAAATGTTGGAAGCTGTGGCAGACGAAGATGATTCGCTGCTCGAAAAATATCTCGAAGGCAAGGAGATTTCTCCAGCGGAAATAAAAGCGGTTTTACGGCGCGCAACGTTAAAGGTAAGCATTATCCCCGTCTTATGCGGCTCTTCGTTTAAGAATAAGGGCGTTCAGATGCTTCTTGATAGTGTTGTGGACTTTTTGCCAAGTCCGTTGGATATCAATACAGGGAAGATTCATGGACACCATCCCCACAGGAGTGATGATGTTGTTCGCGAAGTGAGTGACAGCGAAAAATTTTCCGCCCTTGCATTCAAAATTATGACCGATCCGTTCGTCGGACGGTTAACGTATTTTAGAATTTATTCCGGCACATTGAAATCCGGCTCCTATGTGTACAATGCAAGCTCAGATAAAAAGGAACGCATCGCTCGCGTGCTACGGATGCATGCGAACCACCGTGAAGAGGTGAGCGAAGCATATTCCGGTGATATTATCGGCGCTATCGGGTTGAAACATACAAGAACTGGCGATACGCTTACCGAGGAAGATGATCCGATCATTCTGGAAAAAATGACTTTCCCGGAACCTGTTATTGACGTAGCGATTGAGCCGAAGACAAAAGCGGATCAGGAAAAATTAGGCGAAGCGCTCCAAAAGCTTGCCGAAGAAGACCCAACGTTCCGCGTTTCATCGAACGAAGAAACAGGTCAGACTATTATCAGCGGCATGGGCGAGCTTCACCTCGAAATTATCGTTGACCGCATGAAGCGGGAGTTCAAAGTCGAAGCAAACGTCGGTAAGCCGCAAGTAGCATACAAAGAAACGATTACGAAGAAAGTTACCGCCGAAGGAAAATTTGTCCGGCAAAGCGGCGGTCGCGGTCAGTATGGGCACGTTGTTCTTGAAGTTGAGCCGAATGAAAAAGGCAAGGGCTTTGAGTTTGAAAATGCCATCGTTGGCGGCGTCGTTCCTCGTGAGTATGTCAAGCCGACGGAAGAAGGCATTGTTGAAGCGATGAAGAACGGTGTGCTTGCAGGCTATCCCATTGAAGATGTGAAAGTAAAACTTGTCGATGGATCGTTCCACGATGTTGATTCATCGGAAATGGCGTTTAAGATTGCCGGTTCGATAGGATTCAAAGAAGGCGCTCGCAAAGCGGGTCCCGTTCTTCTTGAGCCAATCATGGCTGTCGAAGTGGTAACGCCGGAAGAGTACCTCGGCGATGTGTTGGGCGACCTCAGTTCCCGTCGCGGTAAAATCGAAGGAATGAACCCAAGAAAAGATGCTCAGGTTGTTAAAGCGATGGTTCCGTTGGCGGAGATGTTCGGCTACGCGACCGTGTTGCGCTCCATGACGCAAGGTCGTGCGCTCTACACGATGCAATTTTCGCATTATGATCAGGTGCCGCGTTCGATTTCTGATCAGATTATCGAAAAAGTTAAAGGTAAAGAAGCAGTCACAGCATAACGCGTGTAATTTCCAATTTGATTACAGACACAACAATAAGGAGATAATCCCAATGGCAAAGGGAAAATTTGATCGCAGTAAGCCGCACGTAAACGTCGGCACAATCGGTCACGTGGACCATGGTAAGACAACTCTTACCGCTGCTATTACGATGGTGCTTGCAAAGAAGGGTCTTTCGGAAGTCAGAACCTTCGATTCCATTGACAATGCACCCGAAGAAAAAGCTCGCGGTATCACAATCGCAACGGCGCACGTTGAATACTCCACGGCAAATCGCCACTACGCGCACGTTGACTGTCCGGGTCACGCTGATTATGTGAAGAACATGATCACCGGCGCAGCCCAAATGGACGGCGCTATTCTCGTCGTTGCCGCAACAGACGGCCCGATGCCCCAAACTCGTGAGCACATTCTGCTTGCCCGTCAGGTTGGTGTGCCGAAGATCGTTGTGTTCATGAACAAGGTTGACGCGGTTGACGACCCCGAGTTGCTCGATCTCGTCGAGCTTGAACTGCGCGACCTGCTAAAGAAATTTGAATTCCCCGGTGATGAGATTCCCGTTATCCGCGGATCCGCCTTGAAGGCGATGGAAGCTGCGCTTCGACCGGATGTGAAGGGGGACGATCCCGCGTTTAAATGTATTGATGAGTTGATGGCGGCAGTTGACTCGTATATACCGATTCCACAGCGTGATGTTGAAAAACCGTTCTTGATGTCTGTTGAAGACGTGTTCTCGATTACCGGTCGTGGCACGGTAGGAACCGGTCGTGTTGAGCGTGGGCGTGCCAAGGTCGGTGACGAAGTTGAGATTGTCGGTCTTGATGCTCATAAGAAGACGGTTATCACCGGCGCAGAAATGTTCCGTAAAGAGCTTGAGGAAGTTCGAGCCGGCGATAATGCAGGTCTTTTGTTGCGCGGTGTTGAAAAGAACGAGCTTGAGCGCGGTATGGTTATCGCCAAGCCGGGCTCTATCACGCCCCATAAGAAATTTACAGCTCAGGTGTACGTGTTGAAGAAAGAAGAAGGCGGACGTCATACTCCGTTCTTGAACGGCTATCGCCCTCAATTCTACTTCAGAACGACCGACGTTACTGCTGTCGTAACTCTCCCGAGCGGTGTTGAGATGGTCATGCCGGGCGATAACCTCGACGCAATTAACGTTGAGCTTATCTCCACCATCGCCATGGAAGAAGGTCTTCGCTTCGCTATTCGCGAAGGCGGCCGCACGGTCGGTGCCGGTGTTGTAACGAAAATTCTTGAATAAAAAATCTGGGTTCTATCCCGTTGTATTGAGATGGAACCCTTCGTATTTCACAGCTCTTTATCAGTGTAGGAGCATTCGTTGGCTGGTCAAAAGATTCGCATAAAATTAAAGTCGTACGATCACAACCTGATTGACAAATCAGCGGAGAAGATCATTAAAACCGTTAAGTCAACGGGAGCTGTTGTGTCCGGTCCAATCCCTTTGCCGACGAAGCGGTCGCTGTTCACGGTGAACAGATCTCCTCACGTTGATAAAAAGTCGCGCGAACAGTTTGAAACACGTTCGCACAAACGGCTGATTGATATTCTCAACTCCACGAGCAAAACAGTTGATTCGTTGATGAAGCTCGAATTGCCCGCCGGAGTTGACGTTGAGATTAAGGTGTAGTGATCGTTCAAGGCGAACGATAATTGATTGTATCACTTTGTTGTTATCTGTGTCCGGACACAAACGAGTGAGTCCGGACGTAGAGATGACTGAGGAGTAAAACAGTGAGCGGCATGTTAGGTAAAAAAATAGGAATGACAAGCATCTTCGATGAGAGCGGGCAGATGATTCCGTGCACTATCATCGAGGCAGGACCTTGCTACGTTACGCAAGTCAAAACCAAAGAGCGGGATGGATACGATGCCGTCCAGCTTGGGTTTGACGAAATCAAAGAGCGCCTCGTTAACAAGCCTGCGAAAGGTCATTTTTCAAAAACCGGTGTGAAACCACTCCGGCTCATTCGCGAGTTCCGCGACACCAACGGTCTCACGCTTGAGCCCGGCTCTGAAGTAAAGGTTGACCTCTTCCATCAAGGAGATTTCGTTGATGTAACAGGTACATCGAAAGGGCGTGGATTTCAAGGTGTCGTGAAACGCCATCACTTCGGCGGTGTCGGTATGACGACGCACGGTCAGTCTGATCGTGTTCGTGCGCCGGGGTCAATCGGTTCAAGCTCGTATCCATCACGCGTATTCAAAGGCATGCGTATGGGCGGCCGTATGGGGCATGAGAACGTAACGATCAAAAATCTCAAGGTTCTCAAAGTTATCCTTGAGTCGAACATTTTGATTGTGAAGGGCTCTGTTCCCGGTGCAATCAACAGTTATGTGGAAATTGTAAAACAACACTAAGAATTTTCCTGACGGGAATAACTTCCATGCAGTTAGAAGTCTATAAAAAAGATGGGTCAAAGAGCGGCGAGAAGGTGACGCTTGCTCCCGAGATTTTCGAGATTACGCCGAACGATCACGCGATTTATCAAATGGTGCGATCTATTCAGGCAAACCAACGCCAAGGTACCCATAAGGTAAAGGGTCGTAGCGAGGTACGAGGCGGCGGCAAGAAACCCTTCAAACAAAAGAAAACCGGACGCGCCCGAGCAGGAACGACGCGTTCTCCGCTGTGGATTGGCGGCGGCTCCATTTTTGGTCCCAAGCCTCATGACTATGTTGTGAAGCTGCCGGCGAAGGTTAAGATCCTCGCAAGAAAATCGGCATTGAGCTACAAAGCTAAAGGCAACTCCATTGTTGTGGTCGAAGATTTTAGTCTTGATGCGCCAAAGACAAAGGAGATTGTCTCTGTGCTGAAGGCGTTATCCCTGCAAGGAAAGAAGACGTTGTTCTTAACGCCGAAGACCGACAGAGTATTGTTCAAGTCCGGAAGAAATATCGCGACCTTGAATGTCAAGGAAGCAGATAAAGCTTCGACGTTTGAAATTTTAAACAATCAGGTGCTTGTGATCCAGAAAAGCGCCGTTGATGTTTTGCAGAAATCGTTTTCCTCAGTGATCCCTTAGAGAAGAAATTGAGCGAAAAGCTATGACGGGAATTCTTAAACGACCAATCGTAACGGAAAAAATCACTGCGCTGCAGGATAAGCGGCAATATGCCTTTGAAGTAACAGACAGCGCGAACAAAATTGAAATTGCAAAGGCGATTGAGAAAAAATTCAAAGTAACCGTGGCGGGTGTTCGCACAATCCTTGTAAAAGGAAAGCGGAAAAGCCAGATGACACGCAGGGGGCGCTTTGAAGGTCGGACTGCGACATGGAAAAAAGCGATTGTCACCTTAAAAGAGGGCGACAAGATTGATTACTTCGAGAATGTTTGATCGTAGGAGCGGCACGTAAGTTATGGCAATTAGAAAATTAAGACCGATGACCCCGGCGACGAGATTCTATTCGATCGCTACGTTTGAAGAAATAACGAAAACCGTTCCTGAAAAATCGTTGCTTGCGCCGATTAAAAAATCGGGCGGCAGGAACAATATGGGGCGTATCACTTCCCGTCATCGCGGGGGTGGCCATAAGCGTCAATACCGGATTATTGATTTTAAGCGCGATAAGCATGGCGTTGAAGCGAAGGTTGTGGCGATTGAATACGATCCGAACCGCTCCGGACGCATTGCGTTGTTGAGTTATGCTGACGGTGAAAAACGTTATATCGTTGCTCCTGAGGGGTTGAAAGTTGGCACTAAAATTTCTTCCGGATCCGGCGTTGAAGTGCAAGTAGGCAATGCGCTTCCGTTGACGGAAATTCCGATCGGCACGTTTATTCATAACGTAGAGATGAAGCCGGGCAAGGGCGGTCAACTGGGGCGTAGTGCAGGCAACTCTCTTCAGCTTATGGCAAAAGAGGGTGATTTTGCACAATTAAAATTGCCATCCGGTGAAGTTCGCAAGGTCCCGGTCATTTGCTATGCAACCGTTGGTATCGTAAGCAATGGTGACCATGAAAATATTAGTCTTGGTAAGGCGGGTCGTTCACGATGGTTGGGCATTCGTCCACAATCGCGCGGTATGGCGATGAACCCCGTAGATCATCCGATGGGTGGTGGTGAAGGACGTTCCAAGAGTGGTGGCGGTGGACAACATCCGGAATCCCCTTGGGGCAAATATGCAAAAGGCTTAAAGACTCGCAGACGCAAGAATCAATCAAACAAATATATTGTAAAACGCCGCAGTAGTCGCCAAACACGATAACGGAAAAAGAGTATGAGTCGTTCGCTGAAAAAGGGTCCTTATATTGACCTGAAATTACAGAAGAAAATTGAAGCCCTGAATAAGTCTAATCAGAAGAAGGTTGTGAAGACATGGGCGCGGTCATGCACGATTATTCCCGACTTTGTCGGACATACCTTCGCGGTGCATAACGGCAATAAGTTTATTCCCGTGTATATTCAGGAGGCGATGGTAGGGCACAAGTTGGGTGAATTCGCCCCGACGAGACTTTTCCGGGCGCATCCGGGTATCAAGAGTGAAAAAACAACTACAACCGAGGGTTGAGCGAGAATATCTCATGGAAGCACGAGCAATTAACAGATTTGTAGGAACGTCCCCAAGGAAAATGATGCTGGTTATTGACCTTATTCGCGGCCATGCCGTGGAAGAGGCATTGAGCGTGCTTCATTTTTCCCCGAAACATGCAGCGAGAACAGCGGAAAAAGTATTGCGTTCGGCTATCTCCAATATCCAAAATAAGGATGAAAGCGGCCGTGTTGATACCGAGACGCTCTTCGTAAAAGAAGCGTATGTCAACGGGGGACCCTCGATGAAACGAGTGCTCCCGGCTCCGATGGGACGAGCATTTAAAATTCGCAAACGTTCCAACCATATTACGATTATTGTCGCACAGCGCGAAGTAAAAAATAAAAGGGCGCCGGTTCAACCAAAAGCAGCAGCTCAACCAAAGGCTGAAAAGACTGGGCAGGCTCCGACGAAAAGTCCGCGCAAGAAGAGTGCAAAGAAGGAAACTAAGTCTGCAACGGCTAAAACAGCATCACGTGCAAGTTAAGTAGGAGGATCTCTTGGGTCAAAAAACACATCCGGTAGGATTTCGTCTTGGAATCACCAAATCGTGGGATTCGAATTGGTATGACGAAAAAGGGTTCGCAGGAAAATTACAAGAAGATGTGATGGTGCGAAATTATGTCCGCAACCGGTTGAAGAAAGCAGGTATCTCGCGGATCCAAATTGACAGGACCCCGAAACGTGCAGTAATTACGATTCACACCTCCCGACCCGGCATTGTGATTGGCAAAAGCGGAAAAGAGATCGCTCAGTTGGAAGAAGAGCTGAAGAAAGTTACGTCGAAAGAAGTGAAAATCTTAATCCATGAAATCAAACGGCCTGAATTAGATGCATATCTTGTCGCGGAAAACATCGCGAGCCAGTTGGAAGGCAGAATCTCATTCCGCCGCGCAATGAAGCAATCAATTACTGCCGCAATGCGCATGGGTGCGGAAGGCATTCGCGTGATGTGCGGTGGTCGGCTGGGCGGCTCGGAAATTGCGCGCAGTGAGCAATACAAAGACGGTCGCATTCCACTTCATACGATTCGCGCAGATATTGATTATGCGACAGCAACTTCCCGTACGATTTATGGCGCGATTGGCGTAAAAGTTTGGATTTGCAAAGGCGAAATTCTCGGACCCGTTGGTCAGGGCCATTAAAATTTTGTTGTCATTGCGATTCCGACTTTAGTCGGGAGAAGTCCCGTTGTACGGGATCGGCGGACAGGCTTCGTCGCACGCCCGCCAAAGGCGGGCAAGCTCCTCGCAATGACGGGTACTTTTTAAAGGAGTTCGTAACACTATGTTGATGCCCAAAAGAGTAAAGTACAGAAAAGCACAGCGCGGACGCATGAGAGGCAAAGCGACCCGCGGCGCATCAATCGCGTTTGGCGATTTTGGATTGAAGGCGATGGAGCCGGGTTGGGTTACCCAGCGCCAAATCGAGGCTTCCCGTGTTGCGCTGACCCGCATGATGAAGCGCGAAGGCAAAGTGTGGATTCGTATTTTTCCGGATAAGCCCGTGACAAAAAAGCCCGCTGAAACCCGTATGGGAAGCGGCAAAGGTGTCCCTGAATTTTGGGTTGCGGTCGTGAAGCCGGGTCGCGTGCTCTTCGAGCTTGGCGGCGTTACAAAGGCAGTAGCGGCAGAAGCGTTCCAACTGGCTGCCCACAAGCTTGCCATCAAAACGAAGATGGTCGCGCGAGTTGATTACGAAGCTCATTAAGCGAGCAAGGAGAAACGGTTTTTATGAAAGCATACGAGTTACGCGAAATCTCTGATATTGAATTGTTGAAGAGAATTCAAGACGAAGAAGAGGGCTTGGCGAATCTCCGTTTTCAGAAGGTGATCAGCCAGCTTGAAAATCCGATGAAATTGAAGCACGCAAAAAAAGATATTGCGCGGATGAAGACGATCCTTCGGGAGCGCCAGTTGAAACAGCCGCAACAGAAACCTGCACCATCTGAAAAAGAACAGAAGGCATAACGGATGAACACAGAAACAGCAACCCCGACGGTTCAACGCGGTCGAAGAAAAACCCGTATCGGAAAAGTTATCAGCAATAAAATGCAAAAAAGCATTGTCATTGCTCTGGAACGCAAAGTTCCTCATCCGTTGTATAAAAAATATTTCCGGCTCACTTCCACGTTGATGGCGCATGACGAAAAGCAGGAAGCAGCCATTGGTGATACTGTGAAAGTGATGGAAACCCGGCCGCTCAGCAAGTCTAAACGATGGCGGTTGGTTGAAGTAATCGAAAAAGCAAAATAACGTACCGCAAGCGAGGAGCTTCCGATGATTCAGGAAGAAACGAATTTAGTTGTAGCTGATAATTCTGGCGCAAAGAAAGTCCGATGTATCCGGGTTCTTGGCGGGCATGACAAGCGCTATGCCGGTGTCGGCGATTTGATTGTCGTTTCCGTGAAGAGCGCAATCCCCGGCGCGCCTGTAAAAAAAGGCGAAGTTTCACGCGCTGTTGTCGTTCGGACCAAGAAAGAAGTCGGTCGTAAAGACGGCTCCTATATTCGGTTTGATGAAAACGCGGTCGTCTTGCTGAATCCACAGGGTGAGCCGCGCGGAACGCGTATCTTCGGTCCCGTTGCTCGCGAGCTTCGCGAGCGTCAGTTTATGAAAATTGTTTCGTTGGCACCGGAAGTACTCTGAGAGTATAAGGATATAGAAGGATAGAATAGTATGCACGTTCAAAAAAACGATAATGTTCTTGTCATTGCCGGTAACTCCAACGGGAAGCAGGGGAAGGTATTAAAAGTATTCCCCGATAAGGACAGAGTTATCATAGAGAATGTCAATATTGTGAAGCGGCATACGCGCGCCTCACAAAAAAATCCTCAAGGCGGTGTTGTGCAAAAGGAAGCCCCCATTCACGCTTCGAACGTGATGGTGGTCTGCCCGAAGTGCAATGAAGCTACCCGCGTTGGTCACGCGCATATAAAAGACGCAACAACGGGTAAGAAAAAGACAATGCGCGTTTGTAAACATTGCAACGAAATGTTTTAACGAGATGGCTTAGGGAATACTCCATGGGAAAAGAAAAAGAGTCACAAAAAGAACCGAAAAAAGAAAAAGCCGGCAAACCTGCCAAAGGCGGCGACGTTGCGGAAAAGAAGCAGACTCACGCTCAGGAAAAGGGCGTGCCTTCGCGTCTCTTCCTTCATTACAAGAAAGAAGTGATGCCGGCGTTGATGAAGCGGTTCCAATACAAAAGCTCAATGCAGGTGCCTCGGCTTGAGAAGATTTCCATCAACATCGGTGTAGGGCAAGCGACGCAAGATCCTAAATTGCTCGATATAGCCGTGAAGGAGCTTGAAACGATTACAGGACAAAAAGTTGCCGTTACGAAATCCAAAAAAGCTATCTCGAATTTCAAGCTTCGCGAGAACCTTGCCATCGGATGCCGGGTGACCTTGCGCCGGGCGCATATGTATGAGTTTCTTGATCGTCTCATCAGTGTTGCACTGCCTCGCGTGAGAGACTTCCGCGGCGTTTCCGATAAATCGTTTGATGGACATGGAAATTTCACGCTCGGCGTCAAAGAGCAAATTATCTTTCCGGAAATTGACGTTGATAAAGTAACGCGCATTACCGGCATGGACGTAACCTTTGTTACAACGGCAAAAACCGACATCGAATCATACGAGTTGTTAAAAGCGTTGGGCATGCCGTTTGTCAAAAGACAAGAAGTAATCCCAACATCGTCAGCAGCATAATTTAAAGGAGTTTCTTTGGCACGTTTAGCAATGGTCGTTAAGGCGAAGAAGACGCCGAAGCATAAAGTTAGTCAGCACAATCGGTGCGGTATGTGCGGAAGGCCGAGAGCATTCTATCGCAAGTTCGGCATCTGCCGCATTTGTTTGCGCAACCTTGCGCTCGAAGGCAAGATCCCTGGTCTTCGCAAAGCAAGCTGGTAAATCGAATTTATCTTTTTTAGGAGAATTGAAACGATGTCTATGACTGATCCCGTAGCGGATTTTTTAACACGTGTTCGCAACGCATCGAAAGCGAAACACAAACGTGTTGATGTGCCCGCTTCTAACTTGAAAAAAGCAATCGCGCAAATTTTGTTGGAGCAAAAATATATCGCCAGTTTTTCCGTGCTCGAAGACGGCAAGCAGGGAATCCTTCGCTTGCAATTGAAATATAACAACGGAAAGTCGGTGATTGCGGGACTACGCCGCGTCAGCAAACCGGGCATTCGTCAGTACCGCCAATCGGATGAACTTCCGCGTGTGCTTGGCGGGTTAGGGGTTACGATTATTTCTACGTCAAAAGGTGTTATGACAGATGTGCAAGCCCGCAAACAGCATGTCGGCGGCGAAGTGCTTGCGTACGTCTGGTAATTTGAGATTTTGATTATTGAATTGAGGAGAGTCTAACGTGTCACGTATTGGTCGAAAGCCTATTCCGATTGTCAAAGGCATCAATGTTACAACGAAGGATGGCTTGATTACTGTGAAAGGTCCCAAGGGGGAGCTTTCCGCAAAAGTACATCCGGATATTAGCGTGGAGGTGGGTCAAGCGGAGATCCTGTTAACGCGAGCATCGGATGAAAAACAAACCCGCGCGCTCCACGGTTTGTGGCGGGCGCTTCTCCAGAATATGATTACCGGTGTAACGCAGGGCTATAGCAGGAAGCTCGAGATCGTTGGTGTCGGTTACCGCGCTGAAATGAAGGGGAAGAAGTTGCATTTGCTGGTCGGTTACTCGCACCCGATTTTGTTCGGTCCGCCGGAAGGAGTTGCCTTGGAAACTCCGACGCAAACAAACATTATCATCTCCGGTATTGATAAGCAGCTTGTGGGGTTGGTGGCGGCAAAAATTCGCTCCTTCCGTCCACCTGAGCCGTACAAAGGCAAGGGAATTAAATACGAGGGTGAATACATCCGTCGTAAAGCCGGTAAAGCAGCTGCTACGGGAGCAAAATAATTACGGGACCTTGGCAAGTGTTGAATTGCAATCAAGGTCAAACTGGTAAAGGAAAGATGTCATGATTAAGAAAAACGTTCTCGAACGCTGGTATAAGAAAAAAGCGAGCATCAGGAAGAAAATTACGGGCACGACAGCTCGGCCTCGGTTGACGATTTACCGAAGCGCAAAGCATGTGTACGCGCAAATTATTGACGATACGACAGGCAAAACGCTGGTTTCGGCTTCAACGCTTTCCAAAGATTTAAAGGAAGAGCTGAAGAAGACAACGTCTCGTCTCGCTATTTGCAAAATAGTCGGTGTTGCGGCGGCAAAACGCGCGCTCGAGAAAAACATCCAGCAAGTTGTATATGATCGTAACGGGTACCTCTATCATGGACGCGTGAAGGCGGTTGCCGATGGCGCTCGTGAAGGCGGTCTTAAATTTTAATTTCACTTTTAAAGTAAACACTACTCAATGTCAAAAATTAAAGCAGGCGAACTCGATCTTAAAGAACGGTTAGTGCACATCAATCGCGTTGCGAAAGTTGTGAAGGGCGGACGTCGTTTCAGCTTCAACGCTATCGTCGTTGTCGGTGATGGAAAAGGTCACGTCGGTATCGGTCTCGGCAAAGCGAATGAAGTTGCAGATGCGATTGCAAAAGGCGTGGACGATGCGAAGAAAATGGTCATGAAGGTTCCTATAATCAAAGGAACTATTGCGCACGAAGTTATTGGGAAATTTGGCGCAGGAAAGGTTCTTCTCAAGCCGGCATCTCCCGGAACCGGGCTTATTGCCGGCGGCGGTGTTCGTGCCGTTCTTGAATCCGCAGGTGTAAAAGACGTTTTGACGAAACAGATGGGTTCTTCCAATCCCCACAATGTTGTGAAAGCGACGATGAAGGCGCTCTTAAGTTTGACTGACGCGAAAATGGTTGCAGAGCGCAGGGGAATGTCGCTTCGAGAATTATTTCAAAATTGATTGTACGGCTGTAACAAGTTTCGATTGAACGAATAGAGGCAAAGCATGGCAGAAATTAAAAAGATTAAAATTACCCAAGTCCGCAGCGTTATTGATCATCTCGAAAATGCAAAGCGGACGATCAAGGCGTTGGGACTCGGCAGGCCGAATTACTTCGTTATCAAGAACGACACGCCGCAAATTCGCGGCATGATTAACGCGGTTCGCACGCTTGTTCGCGTAGAAGAAGTAAAGTAAGACGTATTTCGAGTTGAATGAGGAAATTGCACAATGACAAAAGATATTCTCAGTAATCTAACACCGGCAAAAGGCTCGCGCAGGAAAGTAAAGCGTATAGGCCGCGGGCAAGGCTCCGGTCATGGTGGCACGGCAACGAAGGGCCATAAGGGAGCGAAGTCGCGTTCCGGTCACAAATTCAAACTGTGGTTTGAAGGCGGTCAGATGCCGTTAACCCGGCGCGTTCCCAAGTTCGGTTTCACAAGCCGTAACGCGGTGAAACTTCAAGAAGTGAATGTTGCAAGTCTCGAAAGGCTGGCTGCCGCAAAGAAATTCGGCGGCGGTGTTGTGAACCCCACGCTCATGTATGCGACCGGGTTGATCTCCAAAAAACATGAACATGTTAAAATTTTAGGCAACGGCGAGTTGAAGAGTACGTTAGAGGTGAGCGCGCACGCATTCAGCAAATCTGCTATCGCAAAGATTGAAGCTGCCGGCGGCAAAGCGACCGTCCTTGTGAAAGAGCATACGAAGGAATGAGCAAGCTTACAGAAACATTTACCAATATTGTTAAGATCCAAGAGCTTCGGGAGCGATTGCTGTTTACGGCTGCGCTCTTAATCGTTGTGCGCATCGGTTCTCACATTACGTTGCCGGGCGTTAGCGCAAGTTTGCTTGCAGATACGATTCGTCGTTCTTCCGAAGGGACGCTTTTTGGATTATACGACATGTTCGTCGGCGGCGCATTTAGCAACGCAGCGATTTTTGCGTTAGGTATCATGCCCTATATCAGCTCCTCGATCGTTATTCAATTGTTAGGGGCTGTTATCCCATACTTCCAAAAGCTTCAAAAGGAAGGCGAAGACGGTCGGAAGAAGATCACGCAATATACGCGTTACGGTACCGTCTTGATTTCAATGCTTCAGGCGAGCGGTGTCGTTGTGAAATTAGCGAGCACCACGACTCCGGGAGGACCAATCGTTCCGGTGCCTGGATTTGGGTTTGCCATGAGCACGATTGTTGTCCTCACAGCAGGAACTGTCTTTATGATGTGGCTCGGTGAGCAGATTACCGAACGGGGTATCGGCAACGGTATATCGCTCATCATTTTTATCGGCATTATTGCTCGGTTCCCCAATTCGATACTTGATGAGGTTCAGCTTATTCAGGGCGGTCGAAGTTTGATTGTGGAAATCGTCATTTTCGTTTTGATGGGATTCATCGTTGCGGGTGTTGTACTGGTAACGCAGGGAACGCGCCGCATTCCGGTTCAGTATGCAAAGCGCGTGATCGGCCGGAAGGTGTATGGCGGTGTGACACAATATATTCCGCTGCGCGTCAACACAGCAGGTGTTATGCCGATTATCTTTGCGCAAGCGATTATGTTCGTTCCCCAGATTATTTTCCAATTTTTCCCTGAGAGCGAGTTTGTGGCGAACCTTTCCAGTAATTGGTTCAGCTACACGTCGTGGACGTATTCGATTATCTACGGGTTGATGATCGTGTTCTTTACGTATTTCTATACGGCTATCGCATTCAACCCGAAGGATGTTGCGGATACGATGAAGAAGCAAGGTGGATTTATCCCCGGTATTCGCCCGGGCAACCACACGGCTGAGTTCGTTGATAATATCTTAACGAAGATTACATTGCCCGGTTCTGTATTTTTGGCAATTATCGCTATTCTCCCAACAGTCATGATCAAAATGGGAGTAACGCCTGGCTTTGCCTCATTCTTCGGTGGAACGAGTTTGCTTATCGTCGTTGGCGTTGCGCTCGATACGTTGCAACAGGTCGAATCGCACCTTTTGATGCGGCATTACGATGGCTTTATGAAGAGCGGAAAACTTAGAGGAAGACGTGGGTAAGTTGCGATAGCGATGGTGCAGATTAAAACGAAACAGGAAATCGAGCTTATCAGGGGAAGTTCAAAAATTGTTGCCGATGTTCTTAAACTCATTAAAGCGTATGTTAAGCCGGGTGTAACGACTCTTGAGCTTGACCGTGTTGCGGAAGATTTTATTCGTTCTTTCAAAGCGGAGCCGGCATTCAAAGGGTACGGCGCAAATAAAAATAATTTATTCCCCGCCACATTGTGCACCTCGATTGATAGTGAAGTGGTGCATGGGATTCCGGCAAAGCGTGTGTTGAGAGAGGGAGAAATTCTTTCTGTTGATGTCGGTGTCAAGAAAGAAGGCTGGTACGGTGATGGCGCCTATTCATTCGCGGTCGGTGAGGTTTCTAAAGAGAAACAACGACTGCTGAAGATAACGGAAGAAGCTCTGTATAAAGGCATTGAGCAAGCGGTGGTTGGGAATCGGATTCACGATATTTCGTATGCAGTTCAGGAGAGGGTTGAAGCGGAAGGATTTTCGGTTGTGAGGGATTTAGTTGGGCACGGTGTCGGTAAAGAGTTGCACGAAGAGCCGTCCGTTCCCAACTTCGGAAAACCCGGCACGGGAATAAAAATAGAAGAAGGAATGACGCTTGCCATCGAGCCGATGGTCAACGCAGGGAAGTGGCAAGTGCGGGTTGCGCCCGATGGATGGACGATCTTAACGGAAGATGGTCGGCCCTCAGCGCATTTTGAGCATACAATAGCAATCGTCAACGGGAAAGCAGAGATCTTGACGCAGTAAGCAAGGTCTTACAAGAATGGCAAAACAGGGTCCAATAAAAGTTGATGGAGTAATTACCGATACACTGCCCAATGCGACATTTAAGGTGAAATTGGAGAATGGGCATGAGATTCTGGCGCATATTTCGGGCAAGATGAGAATGCACTTTATCAAAATTCTTGTCGGTGACCGCGTGACGGTGGAAATGTCCCCGTATGATTTAACAAAAGGCAGAATCACGTATCGTTATAAATAAAAACCGAAAATGAACTTTCGGTAAATGGAGAGTAGCGCATGAAAGTCCGGTCATCTGTAAAGAAATTGTGCGAAAATTGTAAAATTATCCGTCGCAAAGGTGTGGTGCGGGTTATCTGCAAGAACCCCAAGCACAAGCAGCGGCAAGGATAATCGCGCAACGACAACTAAAGGAGAACTGAACAAGTGGCTCGTATAGCAGGTGTTGACTTACCAAAAAATAAGCGTTCGGAAATCGGTCTGACCTATATCTTCGGTATCGGCAGGACGACCGCGCAGAAAATTCTGACAAAAGCCGGCATTGATTGGAGTAAGCGTGTTGGCGAATTGAACGATGAGGAAGTTGCGTCCATTCGCTCTATTATACAGTCTGATTATAAGGTTGAGGGAGCGATGCGCAGTGATGTTCAAATGAACATCAAGCGCCTGATGGATATCGGATGCTATCGCGGATTGCGCCATCGTAAAGGATTGCCAGTGCGGGGTCAACGGACGCGCACCAACGCTCGTACAAGGAAGGGCAGAAGGAAGACGGTCGCAGGTAAGAAGAAAACCCTCGAAAAGAAGTAATACACGTTAATTAAGGAGATTCAGTTTGGGAAAGCACGTAGCAGTAGCCCCGGTTACGAAAAAGAAGAAAAAAGTTCACGTTGACGCGAACGGCAAAGCATTTGTGAAAGCCACGTTCAACAATGTTATTGTGACGTTGACCGATACGTACGGCAACACGATTGCGTGGTCATCCGCAGGACGCAACGGCTTTAAGGGATCGCGCAAGAACACGCCTTTTGCGGCGCAGGTCTCCGCCGAAGCGGCGGCAAAAGAAGCATACGATTTAGGGCTTCGCCGGTTGGAAGTGTTCATCAAGGGACCGGGCGCCGGACGTGAAGCGGCGGTGCGCTCATTACAGGCCGCCGGGTTGGAGATTAGTGTGATTCGGGATATTACCCCTATCCCACACAACGGTTGCCGTCCACCCAAGCGAAGAAGAGTATAACACGATTGCCGATTTTCAATTGACGATTGAAAATCGAAAATGAAAATCATTGAGGAGAATTATGGCAAGATACGTTGATGCCAGTTGTAAGCTGTGCCGGAGAGAAAAGCAAAAACTTTTTCTCAAAGGGACCAAATGTTACACGGAAAAATGCCCTATCGAGCGGCGGAATTACCCCCCCGGACAACATGGGCAGGGACGCCGTCAAAAGATTTCCGAATATGGCGTACAGCTTCGCGAGAAACAAAAAGTGAAACGTTCATACGGCTTAATGGAACAGCAATTCCGCAATTATTTCGAGCGCGCGTTACGCCAGACTGGTCGTACGGGCGAAACACTCGTGAAGATGCTGGAACGCCGTTTCGACAACGTCGTGTATCGAATGGGATTGGCACCTTCGAGGAAATCCGCGCGTCAGCTTATTCTTCATCGCCATTTCTTGGTCAATAGCAAGATTGTGGATATTCCGTCATATCTGTTAAGTCCCGGCGATGTTATTCAAGTTCGGGACAAGAGCAAGAAATTAGAACTGATCCATGCTTCAATGAAACGTATGAAGGATACGGCAATGCTATCGTGGCTCAGTCTTGATAAGGCGACGATGGCGGGCACGTTCCTTCAAGTTCCGGAGCGCGCTGATGTTCCGTTGAACGCCAACGAGCAGCTTATCGTTGAGTTGTATTCAAAGTAACAGAGTTTTTGCAGAGAAATTTTTATTGATGTTACACATTGAGTCGGGGCGGTTGGTTCCCCGCTCACAATCGCCTCGCACATAGCGAGGGGAAAGAATACATATGAGCAACACCATACTTCAGATGCCTGAAAAAATTGAACTCGATGAAAGCGCCTATACGAGCACCTTTGGACGATTTACCGTCCAGCCGCTTGAAAAGGGGTTTGGTGTTACGATTGGCAATTCGTTCCGTCGAGTGTTGTTGTCATCTCTTCCCGGCACGGCGATCACGGCTATTCGCATAGATGGCATTCAGCATGAATTCTCCACTATCAAAGGCGTGGTCGAAGATGTTGCCGATCTTATCTTAAATCTCAAGCAAGTCCGCATCAAGCTGATCAATAAAAAGCTTGCGAAGGTCACGGTTCCGTTGAAAGGTTCCGGCGTGTTTAAAGCCTCGGATATTCAAAAAGCCTCTTCGGAGCTTGAGATTTTAAACCCGGATTTGCATCTCGCGACATTGAATAAAGACGCGAACTTCGAGTTTGAGCTTCGACTGGGTCGTGGCAAGGGCTATGTTCCTGCGGACGAAAACAAAACGCCTGATCAGCCGTTGGGAACCATTGCGATAGATTCGATTTTCACGCCAATTAGAAATGTTCGCTACTTTGTCGAGCCGACACGTGTAGGCGGACAAACCGATTTTGAAAAACTCATCATCGAAATTGAAACCGACGGCTCTATTACGCCTGAGGATTCATTGACTCACGCGGGCAAAATTCTTCGCGACCATATTCAATTGTTCATCAATTTTGATATGGAGCCGGAAGCAGAAAAGCCTGAGAGCGAGCAAGAAGTCGAATTCTCCCGCATCCGTAAGATTCTCAAAATGTCGGTTGACGAGTTGGAGCTTTCAGTGCGTTCGCACAACTGCTTGCGGTCTGCCAACATTAAAACCATGGCTGACCTTGTCCGCAGGGATGAGGCGGAGCTTTTAAAATTCCGCAACTTTGGTCGCAAATCTCTTGCAGAGCTTGCCACCATCGTTGATGAGTACGGATTAAATTTCGGGATGGATGTTGATAAATATTTGAAAGACGGAAACGACTGATGCCGTGCCGCATGGTTTGTGCGGGATAGTAAAGCGAGAATTAAAGGAAAAAGATTATGCGTCATTTGAATTCAGGACGGAAATTAGGTAGAACTCACAGCCATCGGAAAGCGACACTTTCTGCCTTGAGTGTTTCTCTTATCCAGCATAAGAAGATTAAAACGACGACGGCGAAAGCGAAAGAGGCTCGTATGGTTGTCGAAAAGCTGATTACCCGCGCAAAGCGGGCTGTGCAGAAGGAAGGCGATGGCAAAGTGAAAGATGTGCATGCACGCCGCGAGGTGTTTGCATTTCTTCGTGATCGCTCTGCGGTTTCCACATTGTTTAATGACATTGCGCCGAAAGTTGCCAGCCGCGCTGGCGGTTACACGCGCGTTGTAAAGTTAGGACAGCGCTATGGCGATGGCGCCCAAGTCGCGCTTCTTGAGCTTGTTGATTACAATACGGGCCAAGAGAAAACTGCGACGAAGACAACGGCAAAATCGGCTGTTACGCGCAAGAAGACAGCAAAGAAAGCAAAAACAGAAGCTCCCGTTGTTGAAGCTTCTAAGACTGAACCAGAACAAGCAGTGCCGCCTATGTCGGACGTAAAAGAAAGCGAGCCACAAAGGGATAGCAAGTAGCGATCCTTTTTCGTTTCACAATGGAGGTAGAACTCTATGCTAAAAATCAATACTGCTGAGTTTTTACAAGGTGTTGCCGATCTTCGTCAGCTTCCCAAAAATGAGCTGCAGGAAATTTTGTACATCGGTCGTTCCAATGTCGGCAAGTCTTCTTTGTTGAACAAAGTGTGCGGGCGGAAGAGCCTTGCGCGCTCAAGCTCCACTCCCGGAAAAACGCGGGAGATTAACTATTATATTATCAATAACGCATTTTATTTTGTTGACCTGCCCGGCTATGGATACGCAAAAGTGCCGGAACAGATGCGTGCGGGATGGAAGCGGCTGATTGAAGATTTTTTGAAACGCGGCGGACCTATAGCGTTGGCGATGCAGTTGATTGACTCTCGACAAGAGCCGACACCGCTCGATTTAATGATGATGGATTGGCTGGATTATTACGAGATTCCCTATCTTCTCGTGCTTACAAAGGCGGATAAACTGCCTGCGAGCAAGCTTACAAAACAACTCGATGCCTACAAAGTGCGATTTAATAACCAGTTGACGGAGGGATCCTGTAGGGGTATTATCCCATTCTCAATTATGACAGGAGAAGGACGATCCGACTTGCTGAAGCTTATCGCGGTTCATCTTGAACAAGCTCATCACCTAAAAAAGGAAGCTGTTTAAGATA
>JACQBK010000121.1 GCA_016194505.1 Ignavibacteriales bacterium
AAAAATTGGATGAGCCGACGTTTCTCCGTCGCGGCATAGATATCTCCATCAACGCCCAGCGAGATTTGCAACAGCACGGCGACGATAAGATTGACAAAGCCGATCCGGATAAGCCCGCTTTCCTAAGAAAGATTATGGATTAATAATATCTGCCACGAAGACACAAAGGCACTAAGTGCGCCAGAGGCGCATCCGCCTTTGGCGGAAAAAACACTTAACCGCAAAGAAAAGACAATGCAAACCTTCCGAAGGTTCTCAACTTTCGGAAGGTTATTTTTTTCAACATTTTCTCTTCTCGTTGCTTCTCTCCCTCCCGTTCCCTACATTTTTGCAAAAGCATTTGCCACTAAGGCACAAAGAAAGATTTAGTCTTGCATTTTTTTCATTCTTATTGTCTTGCTTGTCCGCCTCTGGCGGAGTGCCTTCGTGGCTTAAGTTTTTTCTTTCTCGATAAAAAAGGAGACCTCACCCATGTTCATCGGACATTTTGCAGTCGGTTTGGCGGCGAAGAAAGTCGCCCCCAAAGTTTCGCTCGGAACGCTCCTCCTCTCCGTGCAATTGGTAGATTTGATGTGGCCCGTCTTATTGCTGTTGGGATGGGAACATGTTCGCATTGCGCCCGGCATAACGCCATTTACGCCGCTTGATTTCTACGACTACCCCATCTCGCACAGTCTTGTTACAATGCTTGGGTGGTCGCTGGCGTTTGCGCTTGTATATTATCTCCTCAAGCGTTATCCGATAGGAGCGTGGGTGCTGGCGGTGGGAGTATTCAGCCATTGGATATTGGATTTCATCACGCACCGTCCCGATATGCCGATTGCTCCCGGCAGCGCAACGTATGTGGGACTCGGACTATGGAACTCCATCCCCGGCACGCTCATCGTTGAAGTAGCAATGTTCATAGGAGCGGTCTGGTTGTATGCTCGCTCGACAACTGCAAAAGATAAAACCGGCACGTATGCATTTTGGGGATTAATTGCGTTTTTGGTCCTTAGCTACATAGCATCCATCGTCTCTCCCCCGCCGCCGAATGAAACGGCTCTTGCGTGGGGTGCGCTTACGATGTGGCTTTTCATACCGTGGGCATATTGGATTGACAGGCACCGCGCGATGAAGAAGTAAAAACATTTGCCACGAAGACACAAAGGCGCGAAGGAAACTTTTAGAGTAACACAAAAAGGTTAACCGTAGGGGCACATTGCGATGTGCCCCTACAACAACAAAGGTAAACCGTATGCTTACAAAAGAACAAGTGTTAGAAAAAATTGAAAAGGGTGAGTTATTTAAAAATATTTTAATAAAGGGTATTGATTTTCATGATCACCAATTTGATAAACGAATCGACATGAATGAGGCTTACATCGAAAACGTGAATTTTTCGCACGCTATTTTTCAGAATGGGGCGACTTTTGTTAAAGCGAGGATCTACAATAATACTCAATTTACTGGATCTCATTTCTATAATGAAACTGACTTTATGGGAACACAATTCGACAATGAAGCTTTCTTTAATAAAGCGCATTTTCACAACAAAGTTGATTTTACATGGAGTCAATTCAAAAATGGAGCAAACTTTATTCAGACACGCTTCCATGGTACTGTTGATTTTCGCTGGGCGCAATTCCAAGATGATACAATTTTTGCTTTGGCACAATTCCACGATAGTGTCTCTTTTGTAAAGGCAAAATTTCACAAAAATGTTGATTTTCAAGAGACTCAATTCTCTACGGTCGTTTTTAGTGATTCCCAATTCCAAGCGAGCGCGCGTTTCATTGGAAACAAAGAAAACCGAATTTTTTCCAACATGCATCACGCTGATATACGCAGTGTTAATTTTCAAAAGCCTGATCAGGTTGTTTTTCAAACTGTAGATTTAAGTAAGTGTTCTATCATTAACACCGATCTCTCAAAGGTCGAACTTACAGACGTTATATGGCCGATTAAGGGGATTTCTTTTCATTTTTACTCAAGGAACGTTGTTTACGATGAAATCGCAGAGAACCTAAAGGACAAAAACTATCCCCTTATCGAAAAAGTCTATCGCGACTTAAAAAAGAACTATGAAAACCGCGGCAGCTACGGCGAGGCTGGGGATTTTCATTATGGCGAAATGGAGATGCGAAGGCTCTCGCAAAAGAAATTCTTTCAATATGTTTCTCTTACGTCATTCTACAAATATTTAAGCGGTTACGGCGAAAAGCACTGGCGTGCAATATTTTGGCTTGTCTTCTTTTTACTGATCTATTTAGGCATTTATAGATTGATTGAATATAACTCTCAGCCATTTTGGGAAAGTTTGGGAAAATCGGCTTTTCATACTCTTGAGGTCGTTACGTTTCAATCGGACCGTTTGTATGCACCCGCAACACCATGGGGAAGGCTTGCTGATATGTTCTTAAAAATTATTGTTCCCCTTCAAGCAACGCTAACAATTCTTGCTATTAAAAGAAAGTTTAAGCGGTAAAGAAAACTGGGCGCAGGGGCTTATAGCAATAAGCCCCTACGGTTAGCCTTTTTGTGTTATTCTAAAAGTTTTCTCCGCGTTCTCTGCGTCCTTTGCGGTAAATGTTTTTGTTTTTCTTCGTCGTAAGAGCTTTTCGCTTTTCATCCCGCGTTCGTTGCTTCTCTCACGCCGTTTCCCTACATTTTTATAGAATAACCAAGATGACCGTCACCTCCGAGGTGACGGTCATCTAACCTTTTTTCACAAAGCTATCATAATGTTAAACAAAAGACCTAAATTCTTTCCTCCGCGACCTCTGCGTTCGTGCCTGCCCCGCAAAGCGGGGCGGTTAAGTGCTTTTCTTTTCGTCCTTTGTGCCTTCGTGGCGAGTACATGTCTTTACTCTCAGACACGCATCGAAAGCCAATTTCGCATTGCACGGCTGAAATACAGCGGCGGAGGGGATTGGTACAACGACCCCTCGGCGGAAGTGAATCTTCTCAAGTTCGTCCGCGAGAACACCACCATCGACGTTGACCCGCGCTACGAGTTCGTCGATCTTTCCAGCGAAAAATTATTTTCCTATCCGTTTCTGTTCATGACGGGTCACGGCAACATCGTGTTTTCGGATTATGAAGTCCAGCGGCTTCGCACCTACTTGCTCAACGGCGGCTTCCTCTATGCGGATGATGACTACGGAATGGATAAAGCGTTCCGCCGCGAGATGAAGAAAATTTTTCCCGAGCAGGACCTGGCGGAGCTTCCGTTCAACTATGGATTGTACAACTGCCATTTTAATTTCGCAAACGGCGTTCCCAAGACGCACGAACACGACGGCAAGCCCGCGCAGGGCTTCGGACTTTTTTACAAGGGACGGCTCGTCGTCTATTATACGTACGAGTCCAACCCGAGCGACGGCTGGGCGGATCCCGAAGCGCACAACGACCCTGAATCCGTGCGGCAAATTTCTCTCCAATTTGGAACAAATATCGTTGTCTGGGCGTTGAGTCGGTAAGACTGGTTAAGTGGTGAGTAGTGTGCGCCAGAGGCGCATCCCCGCCTGCGGCAGGCAGGCGCCTATGGCGGAAATTGGTGAGTGGTAAATTAGCCAGTTAACAAATTAACTTTAAACGATGTTACACAACACAAACATACTGACTGAAATCCAATCGCGCCTCGCTTCCGTACGCAATCGTCAGAATGCGGTAGATGCACAGTCGAGCGGACTGGTGTTCGGCATTCTTCTGCTTGCGACGGCGGTGGCTATCGGATTAACAGAGATGGCGTTTGCGCTCGGCAGTACGGGCAGAACGATTTTAATTTTTTGTTTTTCGATATTCGTGCTCAGCGTTTTTGCTTGGAAGCTTGTGCTTCCGTTATTGCGATTACTTGAGCTGCTTCGCTTGCAGGATGATTTTCAAACGGCAGAGCATGTGGGAAAATTCTTTCCCACGATCCGCGATAGATTATTGAATCTTCTGCAATTGAATGAAGAAATTCTCTCCGGCACATCGCTGTATTCTCCCGAATTGGTTGACGCATCGTTCGAAGACCTTTCTGCCAACATCCGCAGTTTAGATTTTACGGAGTCGGTGGATAGATCGCCCGTCCGCCGTGAGATGAAATTATTTACGCTCTGCGCGGCAGGAACCATTCTGCTCGTCATCGCATCGCCCTCTGCGCTGTATCAATCGTTCTATCGCATTGTCCATTTTGAGCAAGAGTTCACGCCCCCGCCCGCGTATGTGCTCGAGGTGAGTCCAGGCAACAAGGAAATCATCAAAAGCGAAGCGGTGGAAGTGAACGTCAAAGTGCGGTCGAGCGTGCTTCCCACATCAACATTCCGCGATGCGATACTGCAACTCAACTGGCGATTACATGGGCAAACGAATTACGAGCGACTAAACTTGCACGCCGATTCGAGCGGAGGATTTTCCACAACGTTCCAAAACCTGCGCGCTTCCACAGAATATTTTGCACAGCTTGCGGATACCCAAAGCGAGCGCTACAAGCTCACGGTAATTGATCGCCCGGTGTTGCGCACACTGCAGGTCCGGCTGGATTATCCTTCCTACACAAAGCTTCCGCCAAAAATTCAGGATGAATTTGTGGGTGATATAACCGCACTCGCCGGAACAAAGGTCTCGCTCGCCGGCTCTGCAAGTAAAGATATAAAGAAAGGGCGCGTTGCTTTCGGCAATGGCAAATCCGTTGCACTGAACATCATCGGGCAAAAGTTTTCCGCCGATTTTGCGCTTGATCAGGAAACGACCTATCGTCTCGAGCTGACCGATGAAGAAAATCTCGAAAACGTGAACCCCGTTTGGTATCAGATTAAACTTGTTCCTGACGAGCCGCCGACCATTGCCATTACTCAGCCGGGGCGCAATCTTGACATCACTGGTGATCAGCCCTTGCGTCTGCTCATTCAGGCAAAAGATGATTTTGGGCTTTCCAGCATGCGCCTTGGGTATAGGCTTGTTCAATCGCGGTACGAGCCTCCTGCGGCAACGCCCACGTTCGTTTCCATCCCAATTTCATCGCAATTGGAAACACAGTCGAGCACGCAAGCGGAAGTTCCCTTTACGTGGGATCTCGCCAAATTGCATCTCGTTCCTGAAGACGTGTTGGAATACTTTGCGGAGGTATTCGATAACGATGCCGTGCATGGACCCAAAAGCGCGCGCAGTTCCACCTTCCTCATCCGACTGCCGTCGCTCGAAGAGGTGTTTGCCGAAGCGGATAAGAGCCACGAAAAATCCATTGAAGATTTGAAGCAGACGCTCCAAGACGCCAAGCAGTTGAAGGAAAAAATCGAAGCCATCAACCAGGATATCAAGAAAAACAAAGAGATGGATTGGCAGCAGCAGAAAAAAATGGAGGAGATGGCAAAAAAGTATCAGGACATGCAGAAAAAATTGCAGGATGTCCAGAAGCGCGTGGATGAGATGGTGCAGAAGATGGACCAGCAGAATGTCCTCTCGAAAGAGACGATGGAAAAATACATGGAGTTGCAGCAATTGTTCGAGCAACTGAATTCCGCCGAGCTGCAACAAGCGATGAAGCAAATGCAGCAGGCGATGCAGAACGTCAATAAAGACCAGTTACAGCAAGCGCTGCAAAAGATGTCGTTTTCCGAGGAGCAGTTCCGCAACAGCATCGAGCGGACGATGGAACTGCTGAAGCGCATCCAAATCGAGCAGAAAATGGATGAGGTGAAAAAGCGGGCGGAAGAACTGCAACAGCTTCAAAAAGATTTGAAGGAGCAAACCGCGCAGGCACAGAATGACCAGCAGAAATTAAACGACCTCGCCAAACAGCAAAGCGATCTTGCAAAAAAGCAGGAGGAGCTTCAGAAGGAAGCCGCGAACCTGCAGAAGAAAATGGAAGAATTTTTCGGCGAGATGCCTGTTGATAAGATGCAGAAGCTAAACGAGAAAATGGCACAGCAGCAGCTTGGCGAAAAAATGAAGCAAGCGGGAAAACAAATGCAGTCGGGTCAGCCACAGCAAGCGGGACAACAACAACAGCAAATTCAACAACAGTTAGGCGAGATGGCGCAGGAACTACAATCCCTGCAAAACGAATTACTGCAACAGCAAGCGCAACACGCGATGAACGAATTGCGCCGCGCCATTAACAACTTGCTGGAGCTATCGCAGCGCGAGGAATCGCTGAAGAACCAATCGCAAAACGCGCCGACAAACTCCCCGCAGCTTCGGCAAAATGCCCAGGACCAAATGCGCGTGCTACAGGATTTGGGGAACGTCATCAGCGGATTGGGCGAGCTTTCCAAGCGGTCGTTTGCCGTTACGCCGGAGATGGGGCGCGCCATCGGCGAAGCAATCCAGCGCATGCAAGCCGCGATGAACGGGCTTGATGCGCGCAACGGCATGATCGCTTCGCAGGAACAAGGCGCCGCGATGGGCGCGCTGAACAAAGCCGCAACGGCTGTGCAAAAAGCGATGGAGCAAATGATGCAAGGCTCCGGCGGCGGCATGGGCGGATTGATGCAACAGCTTCAAATGATGGCGGGACAACAGCAATCCATCAATATGCAGACTCAATCCATGCAACAGGCAGCGGAAGCGGCGCGGCTTGCCGTTGAGCAGGAAGCAGTGAGAAAATCGCTGGAACAATTGAACAAGGAGGCGCAGGCAAGCAAGGATGGCGAGCGGGTGTTAGGCGATCTGGAAAAAATCGGCGAGGAAATGAGGGAGGTGGTCAAGAACCTCGAGCAGAACAACGTAAACCCGGAGACGATCAAGAAACAGGAGCGGATTCTTTCCCGTTTGCTGGATGCATCGAAATCCATGCGGGAGCGCGACTACGAGAAAAAGCGCAAAGCGGAAACCGGTACGCAGATCGCTCGCAGAAGTCCTAATGAGCTTGACCCCAGCACGCTCGAGGGCCGCAACAAGCTCCGCGATGATTTACTGAAAGCCATCGAGCAGGGTTACTCCAAAGACTATCAAGAGCTAATACGAAAATATTTTGAGGAGTTGGGGAAAAACAGAATCCAGTAGACAGGAGACAGTAGTCAGTAGAAAGAAAAAGCAAAAGCTATTTTGCGCCAGAGGCGCATGAGCCTTTGGTTCAAACCGCTGAGAACGCCCGCCTGTGGCAGGCAAAGGACGCGGAGAAAAACAAAAAGCATTTGGAGGGGCGCATTGAATGCGCCCTTTTTGTTGGAAGTGGGGGTTTGTGATTCGTCAAACCCGTCTACTACAATCTTCAAAGAGTTTCCATCATGCGAAACATAATTACATTGCACATCAAGATCAAAGAGGCTCGAGCTCGACATAAAAAACAACGGCAAGCTCGTACTTGGAAATAAGTTCTTCCACATTCGCTTTGCTGTCCACAATGATCCCACCTTGTTTTGATGCCACATAGATAAAAAACGGTGTTTTGATTTTTTCTTGAAGGGTTGCATCTGATAACGTCGTTGACCCATCCACATTGTAGCCTTTCACTAAAATACCACTCATGGTAGATAGAACGCCATCGGCATTCAGTCCAATGGAAAGCTGTTGATCTTTTTTATGAATCAACAACGTGAAAGCACGTTTACCGCTCTTCGGAATAGTTGTTGATTGCATGACCGGGTGGGTTCCCTGTTGTTTTCCTTGAACAAATTGCTCAGCTGAAACAATAAGGCGGTGTTTAAAAGGCAACTCGTAGGTAAAACGAGCAATCCCGACACCCAAAAAGCTTAAGGCATCTTCTAAATCCTTCGTCGTTAATTTACCCTCAACCTCCTTTAACGGATAACTCCCTTTCGGCACAAGCTTAAACTTAAACGGTATTGTCACCGTTGTTCCAACAAACTTGCCGTTTGCTTTTGCAGGTTTGAATTTATAATCTTTTGCCGCTTCCAAC
>JACQBK010000130.1 GCA_016194505.1 Ignavibacteriales bacterium
AAACATAACCCCTGTATAACAAAAACTGTGACACGGTGCGTTGCTTTCGCGAGAACCTATGCCACAGCATGTTAAAGGGTAAAACTATCTTTTTCTCATTTCATCGCGCTCGACACTACAATATCCTTCTTCGTGGAATTGACGATGGCGAAAAGCTCTTGCTGTTCCTTCTCAGGCACATTAAACTTGTCAAGCGTTTTCTTGAAATCGTCAGCTAATGCTTGCCATTCTCGTTCGGTGATGTTCAGGTGCTTGTGAGATTCTTTCATTGAGCGACCCGCATATTTCTCCGGTCCGCCCGTTGCCTGACACACCATCGAAGTAACTCTGTATTTGAGACCGGCCTTCGGGACTCTGTTTCTTGCCTCTTTAATTGCCGGATTGGCGTTAAGGATATCGTTCACTAACAGCCGCTCGATGAAATCATCCACGACCGTTGCGATGGCATACGTGCCGCCAAGGCGCTCGTAGAGCGATTTCATCTTAGGCTTGCTCTTTTCCTGCGCAGAAGCCGGAAGGGCATTCCATGCGAGGACAAGCGCGAACGCCATCACTATAGCGATGAGTGTTCGTCTCAATTGTCGTGATTTCATAATAAATCCCTTTTATAAGCTTTGTTGTAGTTCTTATTGTTGTGCTTTTTTTCTTGGATCGTCTGCGGGATTGATATAATTGATTGCCCAAGGTCCCATGCCGTGCAGTTGAATAATTGTCTCGTTTTTTGTCAGTGCAAAATGGCGAGTTCCCGTAGCCATAACAGCGAAGCCGCCAACGGGAATTTCCTTTGCTTGTTCTGCATTGAAAGTTTCTCCCAACCCCATGTAAAAAGTCCCCGCGATAACCGTTATATGCTCATCGGCAGGATGCCAGTGTGGGCGGATTGCATAGTTTGCAGGTAGCTTGAGCCGCGCCGTAAAGAGACCGGGCTTCGTTAAGTCCCCTTCAATAATTGCAATTTTTGCGCCTGCCGGCAAAGAAGCAGGTCCGTTGCTCCAAACAATATTTCCCGGCATAACCATGATATGGTCCGGTTGGTGGCTTGCTGCCTGTTGATGCTGCGCTGTCAGAATGCTCGCGCTCGTCAACATCAGCGCAATAACCCTAATGATTACCCTATGATGTTGCATAAGTTGTTCCTCCTTCGTGAATGGTGGTGAGTTGTGTTGTTGCGGCTTTCCAGCCCCGGGGCATTTCTGATCAGCAGCAACGTGATGAAGCAATACTCTTCAAATTGTTACTATCGTGAGACTTCAGAAGCTCTTATTATCTGTTATTGTTTTTTTCCCGTGATCGTTATGGCAATTGCTCCATATTGTCTTGCAACGCTTTTTGTAGATTCGCTCGGACTCGATTCGAAGTAATCCATTCGCTGGAGAATGGTAAGATCAGTAAAGCCACAGTTTTGGATAACATCGAGAAACGCTTGTTCGGGCATCGCCCCAACAATACATTCAGCCCACAACTGAGGGTTCGAGCGGCATTTCTCCGATAGGTCTTTACCTAACACAATATCGGAAATTTGAATATGTCCCTCAGGCTTGAGAATGCGGTAAATTTCCTTGAATGCCGCATGTTTGTCTGGCACAAGATTTAACACGCCATTGCTTGTCACAACGTCAACGGAAGCCCTCGGCAGGGGAATTGCTTCCGCGTTTCCTTTTAACACTTCTGCATTGTACGCTTCCATTCGCCTGATGTTGGTTCGAGCCTTCTCGATCATCGCGTCCGTAAAGTCAATGCCGTACACTTTGCCCTCGTGTCCGACTTTGAGCGACGAAATCAACAGGTCGGTGCCTGCGCCGGAGCCGATGTCACAGACGGTGTCCTCGCGCTGAAGAACGTTTGCGCGAAACGGATATCCCACGCCTGCAAATGATTCAACCGCAGTTGAGGGAATTGCATCCAGTTCTTTTGCAGGATAGCCAACATACTCACATGCGGGCCGCCCAATCAAAAAATGAAAGCCTTTGCTCGGACAGGAAGCAACTTCGCTGTACATATCTTGAACTGCGTTAAAAATTCTCTCGCGCAGCTCTTCTTTGTTTGCAGTGGGGGCAACGATTGCCATAACTGTTCTTCCTTACTATGAAAAAGAAATTCGTTAAAACAGTTCAGCGGGTGTTGAAATTTAACAGCCTAAAACGCATCAACCAACGCTTCAATTTTTTTGCGCAGCGCTTCCGGCTCTGCCTCTACGGCGAGGTTGCGCAGACGGGATTTCAAGAGTTTTTCAAACTCGACGCGATCAAAACAATGGCGACAAGTTTCGAGATGATGTTCAAGCTCTTTGCGCGATTTACCTTGCAGATGTTCGTCAATGTAGCCGAAGACCCGTTTAAGGGCTTCATCACAACTGATGTTCTTGGTAGAGTTCTTTTGCTTTTTCATGGTGATGTTTTTCTGAATGAATAAACCCTAAATCTTGGGCGTGGTGATAGAGCTTTTTCTGTAGAAGAGACCGTCCTCGTGCGATCCGGCTCCGCACAGTGCCGATGGGGACGTGGAGGACTCTCGATATTTCTTCGTACGATAACCCCTCTACATCACAGAACACGACAGCGAGTCGAAATTCATGCGGCAGCCCGGCAACGGCTCGTTGAATATCCTCGTCCATGAGTTTGTTGATAAGCTCTCGCTCAGGGTTGCCCCACCAGAGTAAAAACGGTTGAGATACTTCTGCGAAGAGGGAAAAATGTCCATCTTCGTCGTTGGCTGTTTCAATGTACTCAACGGTTTGATGCCCCTTCTGCGAGCGGTAGAAACTGATAAATGCGTTGCTGAGAATCCGGAAGAGCCACGACTTTACTTTTGTCTTGTCCCGAAGGCGATGAAAATGCTCGCACGCTTTCGTTATCGTCTCCATAACAAGATCCTCGGCGTCACACTGAACGTGGCATAAGTGATATGCCATACGGAGCAATTCATCCAAATAGGGGAGGACAAGCGATTTAAATTCTTGTTGCTCTTCTTTTGTCATTTTCACAAGAATAGTTACTATTACTAAGATGACGCGAAACAGTATAAAAAGTTCCCCGCACAATGAGCCAATTTGTGTGAGGCCGTATTTATCAATCTACGGGTTTTTAACCCTTGTTGCCAAGGGGGGCAAAAATTTAAGGCAGGAGCGCTAAAAAAGGCAAGATTGAGGAAAATCTAAATGACCGTCACCTCTAAGGTGACGGTCATTTTTTCAGCAAGGAGATTTATCAAATCGCCCTACCTATTCCCAAACACCACCCGTCCCACCTCACACTCTTCGCATCGCTCCTCGCGGCAGTAGAATTTATAAAGCTGTATTGCTCCTTGCTGTGCGCTTACGGAGTTAAGCTTTAACTTTCCTTTGAGCAATTGCTTTTCCATCAGGCGGGTAAGGGAGTTTTCCGTCAGCGGGGGGAAGGATTCGTACAGCCTCAGTGTTCCTTCGCGCACATTCTTGTCTTTAAACGTCCTGGCATACGAAAACGCAATGGGAATGACGGCGTTCACAATCATATCGTTCATGCGCTCGGAGCCGAGCGCTTGCACGCGTTTGGGCGACCGCTCGTCGAAATTATAGTGCCAGCTCCAAAACTCATTCGGCTCAACGTGTAAAAGAGCCTGGAGTGTTTCCCTTTTTTTCTTTTCTTCCAGCGGTGATTTTATAAGTTGTATGATCGTCCGGAACAAATCATCCGAGAAAAACTTTTGTGCAATGCCGCCCGCCGCAGAAAGCCGGAGCGTCGGAAAATTCGCCGGTCTGGTTGGAAAAAACTGCCAATCTGCTACGTGCAACAACGGCGAGCGGAACATTTTTTTGATTTCGTTCCATTCTTTGGTAAGCATCTTAACGTATTCTCTCGATTCTTTCTCTTCCACGGATCGAATCGTTGGCAGTAATCCCGCCGCGCCGAACATCAATGCCTCAAGCCCTACATCATCATTCGTCAATCCACATTCCGCAATTGTTCTTAGCGTTGCGCTTCTCGCCAGCCGCACAAATGGCCCTTGGTTTTTATTGTAGCCGAGGCATTCCATCAGCCCTTCGTATAAAATCTGCTCCCAGATTGATTTGTTTGATAGATCGCGTTGTGTTAAATCGTGGTGGGGCGGTGGAATTTCTTCGGGATAGCCCTGAACCGGCATTGCGCCATACGCATACAACGGCTCGCGCACAGCTATGCTTTGATGATGCGCAAGCTCCTTCAGCCGCTCGTCGAAACGGCGGAGCTTTAATTCAAGCCGCTCAACGGAAAGCTTTCTCAGCCATACGCGGAGCAGTTCTTCGCTTACATCATTGTTTACGCGATAGCATTTGATGGTTTCGCTTGTGCGGGCGCGCTCGTCAAGAATGGTTTTCTGCCAGATGGTGCGGATGGATTCACTCAAAAATGGTTCGAGAACAAGTGTAGGGATTTTGCGTCCGCTTTGCGCGACGGTGGGATTTTCCCCGGTGCTTCCTTCCAACACAACATGGAGAATCACTTTATTGTAGCGGGGATCATCCTGATGAAGATGCTGAAGCCACTCGGCGGCGTTGCGATGGATTTCCACATCGCCGCAGTATGTTGTGGGACCGATTTTTACTTTCGCGTTGCCGAAATCCGGACCGCCGTCAAGGTTCAGATCGCCAACATCCAGCACGCGTACGGATTTGCCTTCGGTAGTTTTGAGATTGGCATGGTGGAGATATTGGCGGCTCCAGATGTGGCGAATAAATCGTTCGTGGATGTTTTGTTTGCGGTGGTGCATAAAATGCAGTAGTAAAAGGTGACAAGCCTGGATTATTCTAAAGGAATTTCGGTTTAGGATAATAAATAATCTGTAGAGAGGGAAGAAGAAAGTAAGAGGTAGCCCCAAAAAGGGGGCTATGTGCGCTTGTTTTGACGCATAAAACTTCGTACCATACCATATGATTAAGCGGGTGTATGTTGATAATTCTGTTATTGGAGGGAAACATGATCTCGAATTCTCTGAACCTACTGAAAAACTGTTTCGAGAATTTAAATTAGGGCTTTACATCCCAATCATTTCAAATATTACTGCGAAGGAAATACAAAGCGCGCCACCATACATTCTTGAAGTATATGAAGATTTAAGGGAAATTGCGGAGTTCATAGAGTTAAACGAAGAAGCGGTTCAACTTTCGGAATCATATTTGAAAGAGGGTAAATTCTCTAAACGTATGCTTGCCGACACCTTACACATAGCTATAGCTACGGTCAATAAAGTTGATATTGTCGTGAGTTGGAATTTTCGAGACATTGTAAATCTTAACAAGATCGTCATTTATAATGCGGTAAATCTAAAGCTTGGATACCATCAAATTGAAATACGAAATCCGAAGGAGATACTCCATGAATAAAAAATTTAACGCGGTAAAGTTTCAACGAGAACGTCGAGAGGCACTGTCGGAGAGGTTGTCTAAGATGTCCCCGAAAGAAATTGTAAAATATTTTGGCGCGGGTTCTTCTCCCCGGCGTCGCAAGCGTGTGTTCCAACGCACTGCCACAAAAAACACAACGCTTACATCATATAGATAAAAATCGCCTGAGATGTGAAGCTGTAGGGAATTTTTTTTATCACCCAACCCCTACCACCTATTCCATTTTTTGGAATCCTACCACGTGGGATAACCTATTTTTGAAACCCCCTCATTTGGTCGACAAGCTTCTCCGCTTCTTTCCTTGCGGCGGCGGCAAAATCTTTTCCGCTGGAAGCATAAATAATACTGCGGCTTGCATTGATAATCGCCAGCTCGCCTTTTGTATTGCAACCATTGCAAACAGCAGACCGTAAATCGCCGCCCTGTTTTCCGATGCCGGGAATGAGCAACGGCATTGCAGGGGCGAGGGAACGAATGCTACGCAGTTCGTCCGGGTGCGTTGCGCCGACGACCAACCCGAGATTTTTTTTTATGTTCCACTTGGCGGCGATTTGTACGACTCGTTCGTACAGCGGCTTGCCGCCGACGTTGAGTCGCTGAAAATCCTTCGAGCCTTCGTTTGATGTAAGCGCCAGCAAAAATACGCCATGCTTATCGTTGCGTAAAAACGGTTCTACGGAATCGTACCCCATATACGGATTCACCGTTGCGGCATCGAATCCGAGGTCATCGAACAATGCTTTTGCGTACCGCTCCGCCGTGTTGCCGATATCGCCCCGCTTACCGTCGCCAATCGTAACAATGGATTTTGGAATACAGGATAATGTGTCTCGCAACGTTTGCCAGCCGGAGCCTCCCATTGCTTCATAAAACGCGAGATTAAGCTTATAAGCACACACGAGATCGCTTGTGGCTTCAATGATGCGGCGATTGAATTCCAATACCGGATTTGCCGAAGAGTGAAGGTGTTTTGGTATCAACTCGATATCAGCATCAAGACCAACGCACAACAACGATTGGTTTTTTCTTTGGATTGTTCGAAGCTTAGTTAAGAAATTCATTTATCCACCCCGCCAATTGCGGGCAAGTAAGAACGTGAAGAAAATTTTTAAAAAACGAAACACTAAGATCACAAAGCGACCATTATTATTTACCGGTGAGCGGTGCTATTACACCGAATCGTTCTTCCTTCATAAATCTTGCAGAATAAAACCTCAAATGCAAGAGAGTTGTTATCTCCGCCCCCTCAACACAAAAACCCCATAAGGGGTTTTTGTGTTGAAGCATCCGTCCGATTGATCAGACGGTATGAGAGTAACTGCAAGATTATTTATTACACTGGCGCTAATTACCAGACAAGATAAGTTTTTCGATGCCGCTTATTCCCATTTGTCCGGCCCCTGCGAGCATTTCTTTGGCCTGCGCCTCGGTTTCTTCTTCCACGTCAAATTTCCAATGCCAATCAATAACCGCCATACCATTTTCGCCCTGCCACACTTTCATCATGCCCACTATATTTTTTACGGGCACCATATTCTGCTCCGGAATGGCATAGTGAAACTCTCTGTTCACATGATCCACCTTCAGGATATCTTCCGTAAATCCGCCCGCATCTGTAGTGCAGTGCCGTTTGTTGCCATCTACTCTGCAGGTGCGAATGACAGGAGCAAACCATTTGTCAACACCGCCGACGGCGCCAATGACGTTCCAGGCTGCTTCGGGTGTAACATTAATAGGGATTGAGACTGTTTGTTCTGATTTTTTCATGGCGTTATTTTCCTTAGAATGATTGATTCAATTGTAGTTGTTGATACTGTTTGTAAATTGGTTTGTAGGTTTTCTTAGAAACCCTGTTGCCCGTTTCAAGATGATACTTTAGGCCGATAAGCATATCCGTAAACTTTTTCTTCATAGATCCCTTCATCAAACTCCCCATAAAGGCAGGTTTCGCGTTGAAGTCGGCACTGAGAATCACCCGTGTTTGACTATTGCCAATCGGATTTATTTCTAAATCAACCATCATCTTTTTTACCATTGGCATATTGCCTCCGAATATATCAACTGTGAACTTCTTTAGGGGGTCGGCTTTCACAATTCTTTCCTTAACGAACATTTTTGAATCCAGACTACATTGTCGTTCACAGCCTACTTCTCCGATGGAACCCTTGGTGAAATGTGAACCCTCAAGGTTTGGATTATAAATAGAGGCTTCCCCAAAGCGGGTAAATAGCGCTTCCCACACCCGTTCTTTTGAAGCGTTTATTACTACATCGGTAGCGATTTTTTTCGCGTTTTCCATCATTAGTTACCTCCAATTGTTAGTGATTAATGGACGGGTAAATATAGCAAGATGGAAGCGAAAGGCTTTTTCTGATTAGCTCAAAGATTTGTCTTTTTGGGTCAATCTGAAATTGGTAGGAGAAATGGAATAGTTCTTTTTAAATGAGTGGGAAAAGTGGGCAATATCCTCAAAACCGCAATCGTAGGCTATGTCGCCAATTCGCAATCCTGAAATAAGCAATAACTCCTTGGCGCGCTCTAATTTTTTATTTTTTATGTAGCTTGCAGGACTATCACCAAAAATCTTTTTAAACTCTCTTTTGAACGACGAAAGGCTTAGGTTGGTTAACTGTGATAATTCTTGAATTGTGATATTGGAAAATAGATGTGAGTCAATGATTTCCTTGAAAGAATAAGTGGTTGGCGAAAACAGCGTAGACAAGATTTGCTGTACAGCAGGGGCATCTTTTGTTTGATTCAACAACAAAATAATTTCTTTTAATTTTAGTATGAGAATTTCTTCATTCACAAGCGCAGGGTTCTCAAAATAAAACAGCATCCCGTCTATATATTTTTGTAGAAGCAAATCGCTTTTAATTTTTACCGTATCACTGTTTCTTGAAACACTTTTAGACCCCTGAAGAAATTTAGGAAGTTCTTTGTCATATATTTTCTTTAATACTTCGGGGTGAAAATGCACGGCGAGGGCCATATATTTTTTAGATGGAGGAGAAGCAAACATCTGAGAAATATAATTGCCGCATTTAAAAAGCACTGATTCTTTGGCGGGAACTCTTAACAGTTCAATTGCAGAAATATGTTTGGTCTCGCCTTCGATGATATAAAGAAAACAAGCTTCGTTGGGCATTGAATTGAACTTTGTAAAAGGCGGTGTTAAAATCACCTTTTCGAAAAGCATTTTGCCAAATAAATCGTATTGTTTATGTTCTATTATCATGGCTATCCGTTTGACAAACTATCACCTCGTTCAAATTGCGCGGGCAAAATTTGGCATGAGGCAACCCTACTTAAAATTCTTCCACATCATAGATTCCACCGGCTTAGTGCCGCGCTTGTTGTACTTCGCACCTTTTTTCTGGTTATAAGGGATTTCCACTTCACCGGAGACCTCGAAGTAAATCAACTGCCCGATAGGCATATCGGCATACACTTTAACGGGCTGTCGCACGGAAATTTCCAGCGTCCACGTGTTGCAGAACCCGATATCGCCCTTGCCCGCCGTTGCATGGATATCAATGCCAAGCCTGCCGATACTGCTCTTGCCTTCGAGGAACGGAACATGCGCGTGCGTTTCGGTGTATTCTTTCGTTACGCCGAGATATAATTTGCTGGGGACGAGGATCAAGCCTTCTTTCGGAATCTTGAAATAATGCACCTTGTTGTGGTGACGGCAATCTAAAATTTCCTCGTCATACATTGCAAACCACTCGCCAAGATGGACATCGTAGCTGTTCGAGCCGAGGTATTTTCTCTTGAACGGCTTGATAACGATGGTGCCAAGCTTCATTTCCCCCAGAATTTTTTTATCGGATAAAATCATGCCGCTCCTAGTGATTAAAAATTTAAAAAAAACATCTGAAAATCAGTTCACGCAAAGCCGCAGAGTCGCTAAATTTTTTCTTATTTGCTTTGCGACTTTGCGTGAAATAGTTTTTGAATTTTTTAAAAACTCCTTCACATCATCGTAGTGAAAACACCAGCTCGCCAATAAGCATGCACAACACCACAAGCGATACGCCAACGAATTTCCAATTTTTTTCTGCGCCAAAAGCGATCGTGGCGGCTAAGACCCGCACAAACGGAGTCAGCATCAGCACCACAAGTCCGGCGTACAATAAGGTAATCGCTTCTGAGCTGTCCGCCAACAACATTGCCTTAGAGAAAAAACGAGAAAGAATCTCCATCAGCGAGGGATTTTTTTCCGGCACTTGCACCACACCTGATTGCAATGATGCCACAAGAAGCCCCGCCCCCATAAGAAGAGAGCTTGTCCATACGCCGATGCGAAGAGCGCGGCTGATCAACCGGTCGGATTTGTTTTTGACAGCCTTTTGCTGATCCATAAAAATTTAGTTGACCTTTAAATAACCGTCATCCGGATATATCAAGATGACGGTCATTTCTCATTTGAGATACATGCGTAGAGCAACGATGCCCAACACAACGATAAAAATCCACGTAAGCAATGTGCTGTGGATGCGACGCCCTAAATTGATGCCGAGATACGAGCCTGCCAACACCCCAAGCGTTGCCGCAGAAGCAACAAGGGGATTCAAATGCCCATGCGAAAAATAAATAAACGCGCTCGCCGCAGCCGTAACCCCGATCATGAAATTGCTTGTTGCTGTAGCGGCTTTGATCGGTATGCCGGCGATCATGTTCATCGCGGGTACTTTGAAAATTCCGCCACCCACACCCAATAATCCGGAAACATTTCCCGCAATCAGCGAAACAAGTATAACAAGAGGAATTCGCTTAACGCCGTACGTTATCGTCTTGCCGCTTGCCGCATCAACAAAATCCGCTTGCAGGATGCCCGTGCCCGGTTGTTCGGTTTCTTCGGGCGCGCGTCTCATTTTGTACGCCATCATACCGGCGACAATGAGAAGCAACATGGCAAAAATTTTTGTAAGGATATCGCCGCTTAACAAATTAGCGGTAAGCCCCCCAAAGATTGCGCCGAAGACGGTGGCGATTTCTAACACCATCCCAAGCCGGACGTTCACAAGATGCCGTTCCACGTTCATTGCCGCGCCTGCGCTGGAGGTTGCAATAACCGCCACAATGCTCGTGGCAATAGCCTGATGCATAGGAATGCCGAACACAAGCACAAGGAATGGAATCAGGAAAACGCCGCCGCCAATGCCCAACAGCCCGCCGATTGTCCCGGTTGCAACGCCACCGGCAAAAAGCAAAAGAAAGGAGGATATTGACATGGGTAGTAATAAATGTGAAAAAATTATGTTACGATGATACGGAAAAGAAGAGAGAGTTTCAACGATAGAAAGAAATGACCGTCACTTTAAAAGCGACGGTCATTTTCAAAAAACTCAAAGAACTCGAGGCTAATGAGACATTCCGACATTGATGAGCATGTGGATGGAAAAAATTCCCGTTATCCCTATTGCTGCCGCACTTGCGAACTTGTTTTTCGACAGACCGGCCACAGTAATCCCATGCAAGAGTAACGCGGCAAAAAGGGTGAGGACAAATGAGGCTCCGATAAAACCGAATTCTTCTCCGGGCACGCAAAAGATAAAATCCGTCCACTGTTCCGGTATAAAATTGAGCTGCGTTTGCGTTCCTTGCAAATATCCTTTGCCGAAGAATCCGCCGGAGCCAATGGCAACTTTGGATTGCATGACATTATAGCCTGCGCCGCGCGGGTCGGCGCCCGGATTTAAAAATGTAGAAATGCGTTTTTGTTGATACGTGGGCATTCGCTCGTACACCGCTTGGACGGATAAGCCAACCGCCAGCGTAAGGCTAAAGGCAACAGCGAGAGCGAAACGATTTTCGCGCGTGAGATACAGTAATGTCCCCGCTATTGCTAAAGCGCAAAGGAAGGGAAATGTGCCGAACAATGCTCCCGCCGCCACGATAATCGGGGCAATGATTGCGGCGAGCACAAAGTTCGATGCGCCTGCCCAGTACAACACGGGCAGCATCATCGCAAAGAAGACGACCGTTGTTCCCAAATCGGGTTGGGCAAGAATCAATGCCATCGGCACGATGGCGATACCGATAGCTATAAGAAGATGTTTGATGTTCGACAATGAGGTCGTTGTTCGCGCAAGAAACGCGGCAAGAGCAAGAACAGTTGTTACTTTTGCAAGCTCCGATGGTTGCCCCCCCAACCCTCCGACACCGAACCAACTTTTTGAACCCGCAACTGTCTTTCCTACAACGAGAACAACGAGCAACACTAAAAGCATGCCGCCATAGAGCGGGAAAGAGATTCGTTGCAGTGACCGTATCGGAAAGAACGCAGAGATGAGCAACGCAATAAAACCGATTCCCGCCCAAATAACTTGTTTATGGAATGCCGCCGCCGCGCCGACATCGTACGTTGCGCTGTACACGGAAAGCAATCCCATTGCTACGAGAGCGAGGCAAATCAAAAAAGCTTTGAAGTCAAAATATTCTTTAAGATAATCGAGCATAGGAAACGATTAGTGTGTTACCGCTTGTGTCATTGTTTTCGTGCTGTCCTTCATTGCAGGCTTAACGGGAGGCAAATTTCTTTGGAGCCGTCCGTAGATATATCGCTCCATCACAAGCCCGGCAAGCGGTGCGGCTTTCGCTCCGCCGAAGCCGGAGTTTTCCAACAGCACCGCAACGGCAATCTTCGGATTATCAAACGGCGCGAAACCGACATACCATGCGTGGTCGTTGCCGTGAGAATTTTCCGCTGTGCCGGTCTTTCCGGCGGAGATGATGCCGGGAATGCGTGCAAGGCTCCCCGTTCCTCCCGGCGCCTGGACAACGCGCTGCATGCCCTCGCGGATGAGTTCCATGACGTGCGGTGATAAACCGACCAAACTTGTGTCGTGCGGAACCTCTTCGATCTTTTTTGTTTCTTTATTATTGGTGTACTGCACGGCATGGGGCTGGTGAACGGTTCCGCCATTTGCGAGCGCAGCAGCATAGCGAGCCATCTGCAAAGGGGATACGCCAACCTCCCCTTGTCCGATAGCGAGGCTTACCAAAAACCCCTGTGTCCATTTTCCTTTTCCGTATCGAGAGTTATAATAATCGGTCGAGGGAAGCAACCCCGTGGTTTCCTCGCCTATATCAATGCCGGTTGGCTGGCCGAAACCGAACCGGCGTCCGTACTCGGTCCATTTATCAAATCCCACTTTAAACATCAGCTGGTAGAAGAACACATTACATGATCGTTGGATTGCCTCGATGATGTTTGTGGAGCCGTGAACATGCAAGTCTTT
>JACQBK010000117.1 GCA_016194505.1 Ignavibacteriales bacterium
GGAATGTGATAGACCACACAAGGTTATAGATTTCCCTTCAAGATATTTCTTTTGTTCATTTTTTTTTGCATATTTGGTATAGTGCAAACAATGACAACTTGAATTGATATACAACGTTGACTCAAATTCTAAATTATGATAGTATAAGGCAGGCGAAGTCATCGCTTGCCTTTTTCGTTTTGACTCGAGGAACTGCTCATGACGTTGAATGAACGTATTAACACCGATTTGAAAGAAGCAATGAAATCCGGTGAGAAGATAAAACTCGAAACTCTTCGAAGCATTCGCGCTCAAATGATCGAACTATCCAAGCGTGGCACGGGAAAAGAAATTACCCTTGATGAAGAGCTTTCCGTTCTTATGTCTGCCATCAAAAAGCGAAAAGAAGCGATCGAGCTATACGAAAAGGGCGGAAGGATGGAGCTTGTAAAGCAAGAACAGCAGGAGCTTGAGATCATTAGCACGTATCTTCCTAAGCAAATGAGCAAAGAAGAAGCGGAGCAAATTATAACTACCATCATTACCCAGACAGGGGCGGCGTCGGCAAAAGATTTTGGCAAGGTTATGCCGCTTGCTATGAAAGAACTTAAAGGAAAAATTGATGGGAAAATTGTCCAAGAGCTTGTAAAAAACAAATTGGGGAGCTAACAATGCTACTGGATTTTCTTTTTGCATTTCCGCTGATTATCTCAGCCCTGTTGGGGTTTCGAGATGGCCTTGTAAGAAAGCTTGTCGCGATTGCTGTTATCATCGGAGGGATGTTCCTTTCCCAAATCTTCATGAAAGATGTTGCGGATTTGTTGGTAAAACATGTTTCTGCTGATAAATCCGCCGCCCCCGTTACTGCATATTTCACAATTTTTTTCTCGTTGTTTCTCCTCCAATCATTATTGTATCGACTCTTAGCTGGGGGATACAAAATTGGCGGGATTGCAGATAGAATTATCGGGTGCGCTTTGGGATTGTTCGAAGCTGCGCTTATCTTGAGCGTTATTCTTGTCATGTTTTCTTTGCGCGGTATCCCGGATAGAAAAACCGCAAGAGATTCCCGCGCGTACAAAACGCTAATCTCGCTTGCACCGTTGATTACGGATTTTGCGACGAACATCGTCCCCGAGGCACAAGAATCACTTGAAAAAATAACGAAACCGGGAAGCGCTAACGAGCAAAAGAAAGAAGAAGAAGGGGAAAGCTCGGACGTGAAATATCTTAAAGGCACTCAGGACGACATAAACTCAGCAAACAAAGGTATTGACTCCCTCCGAAATGTACAGAAAAAGTAAAGGATTGTAACCGCTCAATGGCAGATTTTACTAACGCCATAAAAAAATTAGAATTTGATAAAGTTCTTGACCGCATACGACAATTCGCCGTCTCTGAGCCGGCACAAGAACTTGCCAAAAGCCTCCATCCATTCATTGATCATCAAACAATTCAGCACGAGCTTCGGCTTGTTTCGGAAGCAAAAGAGCTGCTGATAGTCGAAGGTTCTGTCCCTCTCGACGGCATTAAAAATATCATCCCTGCCCTTAAAAAATCCTCAATCGAAAATCACATCCTGACCTGTCGCGAGCTTTTGGATATCGCTTCGACATTGCGCGTTGCTCGAGTTCTCTCGGCATTCATTATGAAGCGGCGCATACAATATCCTTTACTGGTAGCGCTCAGCGGGGACTTATTTTATGATAAAGTTGTCGAGTATAATATTCTCGATTGTATAGATGACGATGGTAACATCCGTGATTCTGCAAGCAAAGAGTTAAAGCAAATCCGGCAGGATATGATTTCGGTGACCGATCTTCTTCGAAAACGTCTAGCGTCCATCCTTAAACGAGTTTCTGAAAAAGAGATTGTTCAAGAAGAAATTATGACGACACGGGATGGGCGGATGGTCATTCCAATAAAGGTAGAGCACAAAAACCACCTACCCGGATTTATTCACTCAAGCTCGGCGAGCGGTGCAACGGTTTTTATTGAGCCTGCCGAAACGCTTGATCTCAATAATTCTCTCCGCGAATTGCAACTCAGCGAGCAACGTGAAATCGCCCGCATTCTTGATGAGCTTACCAAGCAAGTGAGAGAAATTAAACCTCAATTAGAAGTCGCAGCATCCTTGCTTGCTCAACTCGACCTTATTTTTGCTAAGGCAAAATATTCCATCGAAATTTTGGGAAACCCTCCTGGACTTACAAACGAACAGACGATGAAGCTTGTTCAGGCGCGCCACCCTGCGCTGTTACAGCGCCATCGAAGGGAAGAGGTGATCCCGCTTGACCTCGAGCTTCGTGAACCGGTGAGAACGTTGCTTATCACCGGACCTAACGCCGGTGGAAAAAGCGTCGCGATGAAAAGCGTTGGATTACTCGCCCTTTGTGCTCAATCCGGCATTCATATTCCCGTTTCTCCGGAATCAGAACTTTGTGTTTTTGAAAATATTTTCGTTGATATCGGAGATGACCAGTCAATTGAAAACGACCTTAGCACATTTAGCTCACACCTTGTTCGGCTAAAACAAATTTTGGAAGATGCGACAAGTAAAAGCCTTGTCCTTATCGACGAGATAGGGGCTGGCACGGACCCCGCTGAAGGCGGTGCTTTGGCGGCCGCAACTCTCAAACAACTGACCGAGCGCGGAGCGATAACCATCGCTACAACACATCATGGAATGCTAAAAGCTTTTGCCCATGGAACTCACGGAATTTCCAATGCGTCCATGGAATTCGACCAAAAGTTTTTACAGCCAACGTATCATTTTCGCATGGGAGTTCCCGGCAGCAGCTACGCATTGGAGTTAGCGAATCGTCTCGGCTTGCCGCAAAATGTACTGACTGATGCGCAAGAACTTGTCGGTGATAAAAAACTGAAATTGGAACAATTGCTTGCCGATTTGGAGACTCAATCGCAAACATATCAGAAGCAAATCCAGGAAGTCACTTCCGAACGCGACCGCTTGCAAAACCTCGTGCGAACGTATGATCAAAAAATGGCGGAGCTTCGAAAAGAACTCAATGCGATCCGGCGTAAGGCTGTAGATGAAGCACAGGAAATTGTTCAAGGTGCGCATGCGCTTATTGAGCGCTCCATTAAGGAAATTCGAGAATCTTCTGCAGAAAAGAAGACTATTCTCACTGTCCGGGAAAATGTAAAAAAAGCAGAGCAAGAGATTGCTGTTTCCAAACCATTGGATGAACCCCAAGAGAATGAAGGCCTTGCAGTGGGAGATGCTGTGCGGCTGAAAAATGGCTCCGAAGTAGGGGAAATTGTCGAAATTCGCGGCGATATGGCAAATGTCCTTTGGGGCAGTGCTAAACTCAAGGTAAAACTTAGTGATTTAAAAATGGAGCGAACGAGACGTTCATCAGAGACTTATTCAAGCCCCGCTTCGACGTTTTCGTTGGAAGGAAAGAGCGAAATTGATCTGCGCGGGTTATTGGGGGAAGAGGCTGTTTCAACTGTCCAGCATTTCCTTGATAATGCTGTGGTCGCAGGGCTTCACCGTGTTGACATTATTCATGGCAAAGGAACGGGCGCGCTACGAAAACACATAGCAGAATTTCTCAAAACTTATCCCCATATTAAATCGTTTCGACTGGGAGAATGGAATGAGGGCGGCACAGGTGTGACTGTGGTAGAGCTTTCTGATTAAAGGTTTCCAAAACATTGAAGATACGACCGATAAAAAAACTATTAATTGCAAACCGAGGAGAAATTGCTGTGCGCATCATTCGCGCATGCAAGGAACTCGATATTTGTTCGGTTGCCGTTTATTCAGAAGTTGACCGAAAATCTCTCCATGTTCAGCTTGCCGATGAAGCATACGCTCTTGGCGGTGTTACGCCAGGTGAGAGTTATCTTAATCAAACTCGCGTGCTAGAAATTGCTGCAAAGGCAAACGTTGATGCAATTCATCCGGGATATGGCTTTCTTTCCGAAAACCCCGGCTTTGCAAAAAAAGTTGAGGACAGTAACCTTATCTTTGTCGGTCCTTCAAGTAATTCTATTCGTTTAATGGGGGATAAAACTGAAGCGCGTAAGATAGCCCGTCAACTGGGAATTCCTACCGTCGCAGGCACGGAGGACCCCATTACCGACGAGAAAGCCGGAATGGAACAAGCGATGAAGATTGGGTTTCCTATTCTCCTTAAAGCCGCGGCGGGGGGTGGGGGAAAGGGAATGAGGGCTGTAAAATCACTGGAGGGATTTTCTTCGTCCTTACGGTCGGCAAAAGCAGAGGCACAAGGAGCCTTTGGCGATGAACGAGTGTATATAGAAAAGTATATTGAATCTCCGCGACATATTGAGATGCAAATTCTTGCGGATGCATACGGCAATACCGTTTATCTTGGCGAACGCGAATGTTCCATCCAGCGCCGACATCAAAAAATAATTGAGGAATCTCCTTCGACAGCGGTAGATTCTAACCTGAGGCACCGGCTTGGCGAAGCCGCAGTAACTTTGGCAAGAACTGCGCACTACACAAACGCAGGAACATTGGAATTTCTAGTTGATTCTCAAAAAAACTTTTATTTTTTGGAGATGAATACGCGTCTGCAGGTGGAGCACACCGTAACGGAGACAATAACGGGTATTGATTTGGTCAAAGAACAAATTCGTGTCGCAGAAGGACATCAGCTTGCATTTTCCCAAGGCGATGTTCAGCTTAAAGGACATGCCATCGAATGTCGAATTTGCGCCGAAGATTCGTTGAACGACTTTTTTCCCTCAACGGGAAAACTGTTGCGTTATAGAACCCCGGAAGGGAAAGTAAGAGTGGATAACGGCTTCCAAGCCGGCGATGAGATTTCGGTATATTATGACTCCTTGCTTGCTAAAATCATCACATGGGGAGTTACGAGAGACGATGCGATTTCCGCCATGAAGCGAGCCTTAGGAGAATTTGAAATTGATGGGGTGACAACAACAATTCCATTTTGCTCATTCGCGATGGGACATACTGCTTTCAAAAAAGGAGATATCAACACGCAGTTCGTCAGCAAATATTTTACTCCTGATGCGATCCGCAGTCGCGACGACACGCAGGACATCGCCGCAGTTATTTTTGCAGGGTTAATTTCAAATGGCGAGAAAACAACTAAGGTGCCAAAGACCAATGGGAAGGCTAAAGATCGGACCCGCTGGAAGCTACTAAAGCAGGAATATTATCGGTGAGTAAAACATTTACGGCAACACTAGAGGACAAGAGTTATACTATTTCCTTAGAAAAGGATTGCGGAATAGCCGTTAACAATCGCTTATATACTTGGGATTTGTGCCAAATAGATGACGCTCGTTTTTCCTTAATCATCGATGGCAAAGTTTATCCCGTGCAGCTGCATGATGACGTAAAAGATTCTCCTCCACAGTCAACAGGTCTTTCAAACGACGATCTTGGGAGCACGCGTCGCTTTGATATAAAGGGAAAAGAATACACTGTTACCATAGATAACGAACGCTCGGCGCTTTTAAAAGCCTTTCTTGGAACACATCAACCGAATTCAGGTGTAATCGCCATCCGGGCACCGATGCCCGGGTTGATCGTCAAAGTTGAGGTCGTTATTGGTCAAGAAATTAAGGCGGGGCAGGGTTTGATTGTCCTCGAAGCGATGAAAATGGAAAACGAAATTAAAGCACTACATCCCGGGAAAATTCAGGCTATCCATGTTACGCCAAAAAAGGCAGTAGAAAAAGGGGAGACTTTAATTTCAATCCTGCAAGGATAATCTATATATTCAATAGCTACTCATTAGAAATCAATAATTTATATCCAAATTCATGAATCAATTAGTTAGCATCATAGAGCCCGAAGTTACATTGCAACTTGCACTTGAGCACGGCCTTACCGAGGATGAATATGAGCGAATCCTTTCCATCTTGGGAAGAGTCCCAACCTATACTGAACTGGGCATCTATAGCGTTATGTGGAGCGAACATTGCAGCTATAAAAACTCCATTGCCGTACTGAAGACTTTGCCAAGAAGCGGGAAGCGATTGCTGGTCGGTGCTGGTGAGGAAAATGCGGGATTGGTTGATATTGGAGACGGTCTTGCTATCGCATTCAAAATTGAAAGCCACAATCATCCCTCTGCCGTGGAGCCATACCAAGGCGCGGCAACCGGAGTCGGTGGTATCCTTCGCGATATTTTCACGATGGGAGCACGTCCTATCGCCGCCTTAAATTCGTTACGGTTCGGAGAGCTATCAAATGATCGTGTAAAATATCTTTTCAAGCGCGTGGTAAAGGGAATAGGTGATTACGGAAATAGTTTCGGTGTCCCAACTGTAGCTGGTGAAATTTACTTTGACAAATGCTATACCGGCAATCCGCTTGTGAATGCGATGGCAGTTGGAATCGTTGAGCACGGTCGTGTTGCAAAAGCCATAGCGAAGGGAACTGGCAACTTGGTGATGATCGTAGGCTCATCAACCGGTAGAGATGGCATTCATGGAGCCACATTCGCCTCTGAAGAGATTTCTGAGGCATCTGAGGCTAAACGCCCATCAGTACAGGTAGGCGACCCATTTACGGAGAAGCTTTTACTTGAAGCTACGTTGGAAGCTATTCGTGCTGGATATGTGGTTGGAATTCAGGATATGGGCGCCGCCGGCTTAACATGCTCAAGCACCGAGATGAGTGCTAAGGACAATTCGGGTATGAGTATCAACCTTGACAAAGTCCCTTTGCGTGAGGAAGGCATGAGCAGCTATGAAATCATGCTTTCGGAATCTCAAGAAAGAATGTTAGTCGTTGTTGAGAAGAAACATGAAAACGACATCAAGAAGATATTTGATAAGTGGGATTTACATGCAGTTACCATAGGTGAAGTGACAAGCTCGCCAAAGGTTTCAATTTTTCAAAACGGTGAGTTGAAAGGTGAGGTGCTGGCAGAAACGCTGGTTCTTGGTGGTGGAGCTCCGGTTTATATACGGGAGACTAAAGAACCTGAATATTTGAAGAGGACAAGGTCATTTAAACCTAATAATGTTCCTGTTCCATCTGATTATGCAAAGGTCTTATTAAGTCTCTTAGCAAGTCCAAATATTGCCAGCAAGCGGTGGGCATATCAACAATACGATCCCTTGATTAGAAGTAATACCATCGTAGGTCCGGGATCGGATGCGGCAGTCATTCGCATTGAGGGAACCAACAAGGCGATTGCATTAAAGACGGATTGTAATTCGCGGTATGTCTATCTTAATCCACGGCGAGGTGGACAAATTACTGTAGCTGAATCAGCTAGAAACGTTGTATGCACTGGAGCCAAGCCACTTGCTATTACGAATTGCTTGAACTTTGGAAACCCATACGATCCTGAAATTTACTGGCAGTTCAAAGAGGCTGTCGCTGGCATTGGTGAAGCCTGCAATGTTTTAGAAACGCCAGTCACTGGAGGGAATGTCAGTTTTTACAATGAGGACCCCGAAGGCGCTGTTTACCCAACTCCTGTGATTGGAATGCTCGGGTTGATTGAGGACCATACAAAAGTGACCCAATCAGGATTTAAAAATGCAGGCGATGATATCATTCTGCTTGGCGAAACTCGAGGTGAAATTGGCGGATCAGAATATCTTTACCAGGTAACGGGAGAGATTTTTGGTGATGCTCCCAGCCTCGATTTGAATTACGAAAAGAGTCTTCAGACACTTTGCCTTGAACTTATAGCCCAAGGTCGGGTCCAATCTGCCCACGATTGTTCTGAAGGAGGGTTAGCAGTAGCTGTCGCAGAGTGTTGTTTCCAGAATGAATTGGGAGCCATAATCCATGACTTGGAAGTGACTTATCGTCCTGATTTCGTGTTATTTGGAGAGGATCAATCCCGAGTCATTATATCTGCAAAGCCAGCAGATAGCCAAGCGATACTTGAACTCAGCCAAGGACATGGCATCAAAGCAAAGGTGATTGGCAGAGTAACGGAAAAACCATTTCTAAACGTTATTGATAAAATTGAATTAGATATTCTGCAGGCAAAAGGAATTTATGAAAAAGCTATTCCAGTGGCGGTGGGTGAGGGCGAATAACAACGATGGCGTTTATAGATAGAAGTCCTTCGGGCTTGGCTCTTATTTTGACTTTACATAATATCTATTATTTAACAACACATAACGTGGTGCCAGTTAGGCTGCAAATTCGCCCGTAAAGGTAATCGCTGCTGGTCCCGAAAGGCTTATATCCGAAAATTGCTTTCCACTCCTTTTGAAATCAACCGTTAACAGTGAACCGCTTCTGGCTATAATCGTGATTGGCGGCTCTAAGTGATACAACAAATTCCCCATTATTGCAGACGCTACAGAACCGGTCCCACATGCTAATGTTTCAGATTCAACCCCACGCTCGTATGTTCTCATTTTTAATTGGTTAGCGGCAGTTAGCTCAATGAAATTGACATTAGTTCCAGCGGGCAAAAATTTCTTATGGTATCGGATTTTCTCGCCAAGCTTATAGACGTTCAGACTCTCAAGTGACGGTTTTCGCTTGTTGACGTTTTCGATGGGTATAACGACATGTGGAGCGCCCGTATCTACATAGTGCGCTTTGATCTTTTTACTGTCCACTGGGAGCATGAAATTTAATTTTAAGTTTTTCGGGTCTTTCATGTGCAACGTTACAACTGCTTCATTGACATGGGCTTTGTACAAATAGTCGAGGGCTTCAAGGGAATGATCCCTCGGTGCAATCCCAGCCGCCACAGTAAAGTACGCTATGCAGCGCCCACCATTGCCGCACATTCCTCCGTAACTGCCATCGGCGTTATAATACATCATTTTATACGTCGCTTTATCGCTTTTTTCAACCAGTAAAAGCCCGTCGGCGCCTACTCCCCATCTGCGGTCGCAAATAGTCTTCGCAAGGGCTGATCCATCGGTAATAACACGCTCACGATTGTCTATAACGACAAAATCGTTGCCGGCACCGGACATTTTTGTGAATTTAATTTTCATAAAAAAAACCACCAATGCTATTGATGGCTTAATGTTGCGATAATTATTGAAATTATCAAGAAGCAAATCTAGAGCATAGCTGAATCATCGGCATGGTGCTTGATAATCTTCGCATTAATGAGGAAAATAACATCCTCGGCAATGTTCGTTGCATGATCGGCCAAACGCTCGACATGGCGCGAAACGATCATCATGTGGGCGGCAGGCTCGATGAATTCAGATGATTCCTTCATTTTCTTGACCATGAGATTGAACGTTTCGCGGTCAAGGTCATCAATCGCGTCATCCGATTCGAGCACTTTTTTTGCAAGTGCCGGGTCACTATTGACAAAGGAATCAATGGCGTCCTTCACCATCGCCCGTGCGCCGTTCGCCATCATAGCGAGTGGGGTTTTTTGCACAAAGCTTGCATACTGTGAAAGCGGCGACACACGCTCAGCTAAATTGACGGCAATATCGCCGATACGTTCAAGCTCATTATTGATTTTCAGTGCCGCCATCAACAAGCGAAGGTCAATGGCAACAGGCTGGGTCAACGCAAAGATGCGCATGCATTGTTTATCAATCTCGTTGTCGAACTCATCCACCTTCTTGTCTCGCTCCACCACTATCTGAGCAAGCGAGCTGTTCGATTCTAAAATTGCCCGTACACCGAAATCAATTTGTTCCTCAACAAGACTTCCCATCCTGATGAGCAACGTGCGGAGCTGATCAAGCTCAGATTCAAAATGTCTTGGCATAATGTCCTTTGCAAGTAAAATGAGTCACTGTTTAACCAAACCTTCCGGTAATATAATCTTCTGTCTGTTTAATAGAAGGATTTGTAAAAATCTTTTTTGTTTCATCATATTCAATCAGCTTGCCCATGTAAAGAAATGCTGTGAGGTCGCTTACGCGCGCGGCTTGCTGCATATTATGAGTTACGATCACAATGGTATATTTTTTCTTCAAGTCGTGGATAAGCTCTTCAATCTTGGCTGTTGCAATAGGATCGAGTGCGCTTGCCGGTTCATCCATCAAAATGACTTCGGGGCTGACCGCCAGCGTTCGTGCAATGCATAATCGTTGCTGTTGCCCTCCCGATAAACTAACCCCTGATTTGTTAAGCGCATCCTTAACCTCATCCCATAGAGCGGCCTGCTTCAGACTTCGCTCAACAACCTCGCCAATATTCCGTCTGGTGGCTAACCCGTTCAGCTTTAGTCCAACAGCAACATTATCAAAAATTGACATCGTTGGAAATGGATTGGGTTTCTGAAACACCATGCCGATGCGTTTTCTGATACGAACGGCATCCTCCTTATAGATATCGCGATCGTCCAACAGCACCAACCCTGCCATTGTCCCACCGGCAACCTCATGCATTCTGTTCAAACAACGCACCAACGTTGACTTCCCGCAGCCGGATGGACCTATAATGGCAAGAACTTTATTAGCAGGAACATCTAAGCTAATGTTATGTAATACTTGTGCTTTTCCAAAAAAAGCGTCTACATTTCTTGCGGACATCTTAATCATGGGCATGACCTGAAGTGTCTCTATTGGCAATATTGTGGGCGTATTTGGTTGTTCTAAAAGTTCTGTCTGCATAGATTACCGAGAGCTGAAACGGTTTCGAGTAACGATTCTAACCGATAAACTTAACAATGATATAAGGATGATAAGTACAAGTGCCGCAGCCCATGCTTGATTATTCCAATCCTCGAACGGCGACTTGGCATAATCATAAACGAACACGGAAAGCGACGCAATGGGCTGGTCAAGGGACGTTGACCAAAACCGATTGCCGAGCGCTGTGAATAACAGCGGTGCAGTTTCGCCCGCTACTCGGGCAACCGCCAACAGAATGCCTGTTACAATGCCGCGAAATGCCGTGCGCAAAACAATTTGCACCGTAGTTTTCCATTGGGGGATTCCTAACGCCAAGCCTGCTTCCCGATACGACTGTGGAACAAGCCTTACCATCTCCTCTGTTGTTCTGGTAACGGTCGGGATCATCAGAATAGCCAGCGCCACGCCACCGGCAAACGCCGAAAAGTGCTTCGTAGGAATAACAACAAGGCTATATGCTACGACGCCTGCAACGATTGATGGAACGCCGCTCAAAACATCGGTCATAAATCGCACGAGAACGGCAAATTTATTGTTGCCATGTTCAGCTAAATAAATACCAGCCATCACTCCAATGGGCAAACCAATAGCACTGCCTATACCGATTAAAATTACAGTCCCTACGATCGCATTTGCCATCCCCCCGCCGGTCTCCCCCACCGGCTTAGGCATTTGTAAAAAGAAATCGAGACTTAGATAAGAAGCTCCACGATTAATTGTGTAAAAGAAAATCAACGACAATATCCCTATCGCGATAAGCGCACTGACAGCGCAAAGAGCAAGCATAGCGCCATTGATTGCTTTCCGACGAAAGAAATGATACGGGATATTTTCGTTTACAATACTCATTTCTTTGTTACGCTCCATACTAAGAGCCGGGCAAGCATATTGATGATGATCGTAATACCAAAGAGCAAGAACGCTATTTCAATCAGTGCGCTGAGATACATGGCAGTTGTTGCTTCGGTAAACTCATTTGCCAACACACTCGCCATCGTATAGCCGGGATCGAATAGTGAAATAGAAATTGACGGCGTATTGCCAATGACCATTGTAACAGCCATTGTTTCGCCGATGGCTCTGCCAAGCCCAAGCAAGACCGCCCCAAAAATCCCGGACTTTGCATCTCCCAAGATAAGCTTAACGGATTCCCACTTCGTTGCCCCAAGAGCGAGGGAAGCCTCGCGTTGGGTTTGTGGAATTGCCTTAAGCACATCACGAGAGATTGAGGTAACAATTGGCAGCACCATTATAGAAAGAATAAGCCCCGCCGCCAACATACCATATCCATACGGGGCTCCGCGAAAGAGCGGAATAAAATCTAAGTGCCGAGAGAGCAATGGTTCAAGGGATATTCGGATCCACGGAACCAACACAAAAATTCCCCATAATCCATAGACGATACTTGGAATGCCTGCCAGTAATTCAATAAGGAAAGAAAGCGGAGGCTCAAGCCACCGAGGCGCCATCTCGGATAGGAAGATTGCAATGCCAATACTCAGTGGTAGCGCAATCACAAGCGCGATAAGGGACGAGAACAGTGTTCCAAAAACAAACGGCAGTGCGCCGTACTCTTCTTGCACCGGGTCCCACACAGTCCGGGTAAGGAAACTCCATCCGAACTTCTCAATCGTGGGCTTTGCTTGCATGTACATTTCAAAGCCCATCAGAAGAACGAGAAGCAATACAAACCCGGCGAATATCGTCGTTGTATATTTAAAAGCAACATCCCCAAAATGTCTCTTGGGGGATGTTGCAACGGGCACTTTTGTAGTTTGTGAAGCACTTACAACGAAAGACATCCAGTTTTTTCCCGTCCTAAAGGAATTGTATCAGTATTTGATCTGAACGATTTTCGATTCACACCGCTTGATGACATCCTTTGGCAAGGGCGCATAGAGCAAATCTTTCGCGTACGATTGCCCTTCGGTCATTGCCCACCTCAAGAAATTTACAAGCGCCTCCCCTTTTTGTTTATCCTTCATGTTCTTGTAGACAAGCAACCAAGTAAAACCGGAAATCGGATACGAATCTTTCCCCTCGGCATCGGTAATGGAAACGCGCAAATCTTCCGGAAAATTTTTTGATGCGCCCGCTGCCGCCGCTGTAACAGACTCCAGAGCGGGGGAAACAAACTTTCCTGCTTTGTTTTTGATAGAGGCATACGGCAATGAATTCTTCACAGCATAGGCAAGCTCCACATAACCGATTGCGCCGGGAGTCTGCTTTACTAATCCCGAAACCCCTTCATTCCCTTTTCCCCCTAACCCGGCGGGCCAATTGACTGATGTGCCGCGCCCAACTTTTGTTTCCCACGTTTTGCTTACCTTCGTCAAATAATCGGTAAAGATAAAGGAAGTCCCACTTCCATCTGAGCGGTGGGCGACGATTATCTGTTGATCAGGTAGTTTCATGCCCGTGTTAAGTTCCGCAATTTTAGCGTCATTCCATTTCGTTATCTCGCCTAAGAAAATACCCGCAAGGACTTCGGATGTAAGTTTCAATTCCTTCCCAGCTTCCGCGAGATTATAGGTAACAACAACGGCACCCATCACAGTCGGAATATGAAGAACATCGGTCCCCTGCTTCGTTTTGGCTTCATTCAACTGCTCTGGCGTCATCGGACCATCGGTTGCGCCAAAATCTACTGTGCCTTCGATTACCTGTTTAATGCCTCCACCGCTTCCTATAGACTGGTAATTGAACTCGATGTTAGTTTTCGTATGGTAAACATCAAACCATTTGGAATATATCACATATGGAAACGTTGCACCCGCCCCATTGATCTTGAGTTGGGCCTGCAACGCTCCACCCCCCAGGATGAGGGTGAATATAATCAGCAGTGCTATTTTAAGGGTTTTCATTAGATTTTCCTTTGTAATAAGATAGTTTTTTATTGTTAGTAGACTGTTATCTGTATATTACCAAATTGTTAAGTGACGCTAGAACTGATAGTAAAAAGTGATTCTTGGCACCACGTCGCTAGCGCCATTATTTTGATAGGATTGTAGATATAAGTTTGGCATACAGTGCGCATTTTTGGCTGGCATATAGTCAATGGCGAGTATGAGCAACGATAGACCGTCTTTATCTAAATCACCATTGGGGTCGTAGGTGTCAAATCGGCCCACTAATCGAATATCATTGCTTACAGCATACCAGGCAAACACCGAGATGCCTGATGCTTTCTGATCTTGCAACGCTACGGTGGAAGAACTTCTAAAATTGTTTTGAATTGTTTGATAAAATCCTTCCACACCAAACGAATATTTGTCTTTTTCGGCATAATTGATAAATCCCGCCAAAGTGAATCTGTCATTCGATTTCGCTTGCTTATCGAAGCTATCTAATTTGTTGGCACGGGTGTCATAGTCCCCATATACAGTAAATTGAAATTGCGATGTGAGCTTAAATTGAACGTTTGCATAATACCGCTTGTATTTATCCGTTTCAGGGCTGTTGGCAGAATTGTTGGCAAATTTCAACCAATAGCTTGCAGTGCCTCCCTCGTCAAATTTTCCCTTCAAATCAAATCCAAAATCTCTGGATGGGACAATACCTCGCAAGTCCATGGTGGTTTTTTCGAGGCTACGATATCCCCATGCACCTTCTGAGATATCATACGCAGGGGTGGGAGAAATACCGAAGAACAGATCGCCTCCTTGGAATATGGTCTTCCATTGGAGATAAGCATCCTTCACAAAAACGCCAATTTTGCCATTGGAAGCATTTGCGGCTTGATCTGCTTCTAAACGAAACCGCGTATTAAAATTTTCCGCAATTGTGTAATCATACGTGAAATAAATTCGCCGAAATTGAAACCCATTGAGGTCTTTCTTCGTAGTGTCGCGTTGGTTCACGTTGTAAAAATAATCGCCGAACATTAGACCGCTGAATTTACCGCCGGGTACAAATGGCTTATCCTGCGCTGCTAAAGAACCGTATAATAAAAACAATAAAACGATATACTTTTTTCTCATACACTCTCCACTTTAAAAATTGGCAGGAACATTGGTTTAAAAAAGCAACCCAATATACTCAGAGGGTGTTAATACAGTTTTAGGGAAGTGTTAAGAAATCGTTAAGCCACAATGCGCTGACGTGGTTGATCGAGATCACATGACAGGCGTACAGAACGAAAAAGGCACAAGCTCATTGTTCGAACTTGTGCCCTTTCTATGCTGAAGTATTTTAAAAATTATCGTTTTAAGCTAAACGAAAACGTTGTCCCTTTATTTATCTCACTGTGGACAGCAACTTTACTCCCATGTGCCTCGATAATATGCTTCACAATGGCTAAACCGAGCCCAGTTCCCCCCACTTCCCGCGATCTCGGTTTATCTACTCGATAGAAACGTTCAAAAATTCTTGGTAAATGTTCCGGTTCTATGCCGGGACCATCATCAGAAATGGATATTGTTGCCAAATCATCTTGGACTTTAAGAGTTACAGCGATGGTTGCCTCCGGTTGGCTGTATTTAATCGCATTATCAATGATATTCCCTATCGCTTGCCGCAAGCGTTCCTTATCTCCGAATACAGTAATTTCCACCTCGGGCAAATGCAAAATAAACTGCTGGTGCTTCCTGAGAGCCGCCTCTGTGTAATCTTCCGCTAACTGGCGTAGAAAAGCAACCGCCTCAAAGTACCTGAAGCTCATTTTCATTTCACCGGATTCGATGCGGGATATCTCGATAAGGTCGCTAAGCAGAATATCAAGACGGCTCGCATGGTTGTATGCCTTTTCGACAAATTTACGGTTGACAGCCTGGTCATTGATGGCGCCGTCAAGTAATGTCTCGAGGAATCCCTTCAGCGAGAAGATTGGCGTTCGCAGCTCATGAGAAACATTACCGAGAAATTCACTTCGCACCCGTTCAAGCTTTTTCAATTGTTCTATATCGGATTTAAGCTTATCCGTTAGTTCATTGATGAGTTCAGCAACTCTGCCAATCTCATCTTTTGAGCGAACAGGAAGTTTCCGATCTAAATTACCGCCTTTGATATCATTGATAATTTCTCCTATCTCGACAAGAGGGCGAGAAATCCGTTTCGAGACGATGTAGCTTGTTGCAATAATCGTAGCTAAGACGGCCAATACAGCCCCTATAATTTTGAGACGAATCTCGTCTATAGCTTGATCCAACTCACTAAGCTCCACCGCAACGCGCACATAGTTAAGCAGAGGGAAAGAAGAATTACGAAATAAGGCAGGTTCTACAAACCGCGCTACATAAATGAGGTTGTGCGCTATAGATTTGCTCAATCTTGCATTGGAGCCGATTTTCTCTCTCCTCGCTTGAACGACCTCGGGTCTCTGCAGATGATTTTCAAGCGTCGGCAGGAGCGAATCGGCAAGCGATGATTCATAAATGACTTTGCCGGTGGAGTCAATGAGGGTAATTCTCATGTGCGCTGCTGCTGAGATCGCAGAAAGATTGGCGACGGTGTGCTCTTTCGCCTCTTTTTTTACGGAAGCCTCTTTGAGCAAGGAGTGTATAACGTCCGTTTCCGTTTGAAGGTTAGAAAGAAGGCGATCGTAAAAATACCGCTCAATTTCAAAGCTGAGGAGAACCCCTAGGAGAGTTACAACTGCAAGAGAAAAGAAGATGTAGGTAAGAGTAATTTTTGATTGTATTGTGCGCATCAAAAATCTTTCTTGAAGCGATACCCCACTCCCTTTACGGTTTCGATATTATCTGCATAGCTGCCCAATTTTTCGCGGATTTTTCGAATGTGAACATCAACCGTTCTATCAATAACATATACGTCGTGTCCCCAAATTTCATTAAGAAGCGTTTCGCGAGTTATAACCCGATTAGGATGACGGGCAAGGAATAACAGTACCTCAAATTCTTTCTTCGGCAAAGCAATTTCCTTTTGACCGACCTTCACGAGGTAATTTTCAGTAAAAATTTCCATCTCCCCTATTTTTACGCTTCCGGATGCCTTTATTTGGGGAACACCCTCCTTTACACGAAGCGCTTTTTTAACTCGAGCGATAAAGGTTCTGACCTTTACCGGCTTCGTGATGTAATCATCTGCTCCCAATTCAAGCCCTACGACCTCATCAACCTCCGTATCACGGGCAGTGAGAAAAATGACCGGGAGAGATGAGTACGTTGAGTCCCTTCGAATAGCTTTACAAACCTCCCAGCCGTCCATCTCAGGCATCATCACATCCAGTACAACCAGCGAAAGATTCCGGTTAAGTAACTTTAAGGCTTGCTTACCATTATGTGCTGTTAAAACAGTAAAGCCTTCCTTCTCCAAGTTATACTTGAGGAGTTCAAGTATATCTTTTTCATCATCTACGACAAGAATTTTTGATTGCATAGGGCTTAAAGGATATACAAAAATGCCTTCGCAGTTAATACGAAGGCAACGATGTGGAGGTGCGGGGAGTCGAACCCCGGTCCGAAGCGAAGATCCTCAAAACGTCTACGTATATATCCTGCCTTTTAGGATTCGCATGTGGAAACTCCGGCAAGCAGGATGCGCCACACACTACCTAAGGTGTTACCACTTTTGATGGCTTCGCATAGCTTCCCTTAGAACAAAGCCAAGCTATCCCATCTTATTCGACGTTCTTTATGATCCCAATGGGCAAAGAACAAAAAGAACGGGTAGCTTAAACGATGTTAAGCTGCCAGTGCGTAGTTGTTTTCAGCACTTGATTGTTTACCGCTTTTTTAGCGTGGACACGGAGACCACGATACGCAGTCTTGAGCTTCCTCATCCCCGTCGAAGCCAAGTCACCCCCAAAGAACAATATACCACCTCAATGATGAGGTTAACATGGGACGATCTATTTGTTCAAATTTACGTAATTATTGCCTTACACTCAACATAGCTATGTATTAATTTCATGGCGTGAATTTGGATCGCTGCATGATTTTAAGCTATGTTTTACCGCAGCTAACTACTCGTTTCCTTTGGATAGTTGGCTTTCAGTTCTTTCACGAGGTACTCAAAAGCTTCTTTCGGTGTATCGGCATAACCAAATAGTTTTAAATCTTCTATGCCAACACTACCGTATAATAAAACCGTTATTTTCTTCCTAAGCTTTTTGGTCTGAAGTAAGGTTAAAACCTCCATCAGCTCATCTAACGTTCCAAAGCCGCCCGGAAAAGCAATTAAAGCCTTGCCAAGGTACACGAACCAGAATTTCCGCATGAAAAAGTAGTGGAATTCAAAATTAAGCTCATTGGTAATGTAAGGATTAGGATATTGCTCAAATGGCAAGCTAATGTTTAACCCTATTGATCTTCCCCCTGCTAACTTTGCCCCCTTATTAGCCGCTTCCATAATTCCAGGTCCGCCTCCGGAGCACACCACAAAGCGATTTTGATGAAATAGTTTCTTCGACCATTGCGTTAAGAGTTTGGAAAGCTGAACAGCATCCTCATAGTAACGCGACATTTCAAGGTCAACCTCTGCCGCTGTAATATTTTTCTCTAGCGCTCTACTTTTCTTTTTCGATCTTTTGGCTTGCGCTTTTAATATGCGAAGCGCTTTTAACGCATCCGACCGGGGTTTGGTCCTCGCAGATCCAAAGAAAACAATCGTATCTCTTATGTGTTGTTGGCGAAATCGGCTTGCAGGCTCAAGAAATTCTGCAATAAGCCTAATCGTCCTCGCATCTGGACTATTAAGGAATTCTATATTTTTATATGCTTTCTCTACTCGTTTTTCTGTTTTTGGCATTTCACCTCTATCAAATTGAACAATAATTAAAACTTCGGCAGGAGAAGATCAACAATTTTTTCTAAGTATGATTTATCGGTCTCATCGAAGCTCCCAAAGTTTGCACTATCCACATCCAACACACCGAGAAGTTGGTTATTCTTAATGATGGGAACGACAATTTCTGATTTAGAGTCGGGATCGCAAAAGATATGCCCGGAGAATTCGAGTACGTTAGGCACAATAAGGGTTGCACGCTGGCTTGCTGAAGTCCCACATACCCCCTTGCCGATTCGAATGCGAACACAGGCCGGCTTCCCTTGAAAGGGTCCCAATACCAGTTCGCCTGACTTATTCAAATAAAATCCAACCCAGGAAATCGTACTAAATGCAAGCTTTAATACTGATGCAGCATTGGCAAGATTCGCGACAAGGTCATCCTCATCACTAATCAATGATTCGATCTGAGGTATAATTTCTTTATACACCTCTTCCTTCGTTATAGATTTAACAGTTACAAAGGTTTCCATAACTATTGCAATTGCTCCTTTTGAACGGTCACCGAAACTTTCTTTCCCTTATTCCGAATAAAAAAACTTCCATCCGATTCTAAAAAACTGAGCTTGATATAGCCAAGCCCTGTAATGTAAGATTCATCACTCTCCGCCGCGCTTGTCATCACGCCTATTTCTTCTGATTCATTAAAAATAGTTTGTGGAAGAGATGCCGGCATTTCTTCCAATCTTAACCCGACAAGATGGCGCTGAACTTTTTTATATGTATCAAGCCGAGCAATGACTTCCTGACCGATGTAGCACCCCTTTGTCCAACTGATAAGATGGTTAAGATTCGCTTCCAATGGATTATATTCTTCCGTTAACTCAGCAAGGCTTGAAGGAATATAATGTTGAATTCTGAACCGCTCAAAATCTTCCTTATTCGTTAACACGCAGGAAGCGTTTTCTAACTGTTGTAGTAAATCTCCTGACTTTGAATGCTCAGTTAACAGGCTGATAACGGTGACGTTTTTCCATTGTTCTTTAAACATAATCGTACCGAAAATTAACGCCCCCCCGATCTGCAATTGTTGCTCCACATTCTCATGCAGACCATATAACAAGAAATGTTTATAGACACCAGCTTGCGATTCGACTTTTGCATCTTCCATGATGATAAATTTCTCGAGCCACCGAAGAAGTTTATCTGTTTCGCCAGACTGTCCTACCAATAAAAGCTTCTGTTCAGCAAGTTTAATAACTGAAACCACCTCGATAAGACGTCCCTTTTCATTCGTCAAAATCGTTTGTGTAGCGCCCCCGACTACTAATTTCGACAGATCATTGGTTGAAAGTCGCTGGAGTAAATCCTGTCCATCCGGACCAGTCAATACTACTATTGCCCTTCCTGTAGCATCAACAATGAAACCCTTAGAGGTTTTTTCCGTTACTATCCTATTAGCGGTTGCGATATTTGCCAAGGACTGCGACATCGTATTAGCAATCATCTCGGACATACGTACAAATCAATTTGTCAATCACGTCTTTCCTCAAAGATACATTAGGAAGTATTCCTTGTGTCTGTTCCCTGTTCCGCTGGAATTTCATCGGCACATTGAGAACCGCATAAGGAATTAAGTCTTCTCACAATTGGGCATATCTCTGATGTATTTAATGTAATATACCTATTTTGTCTTTCACATACAATCTATTCACAAATTGACAAGAAAGGTCAATCGTACCTTTGATAATTTTAGTTTTTTAGTTAGCTTATGTCATCCCTAAGAAGGAGGCTCATGAAAAAATGGTTTACCGTTTTTTTTTCCCCCCGCTGTACTTTTCGCACAAGGCATTGATATCCGTGGAACCGTCACGGATAGCACAAACGGGCAACGCCTTCCTTTCGTCAATGTTGTTTTGCTCTCTACAACGAAAGGGGCGGCAACAAACATCAATGGCTTTTATCTTATCCCCAATGTCCAGCCGGGCAAGTATGAAATTGCTGTCAGCGCGGTCGGATACAAACGCAAGGTACAACCTATTGAAGTAAAGAGCGGCGCGGCAATGAATGTTAACATTCGGCTCAGCCCTATTCCTGTTGAGCTTGAAGAAGTGCTTGTAACCGAAAAAGCAAAGCCCGAGCTTTCTGAAATCAGCACAAGTGTTCATGTGTTGGAACAACGTGATTTGAAGATGGTTCCCGTTGCGGTGCAGCAAGATGTTTTCCGTAGCATCCAAATACTCCCGGGCATTGTCTCTACAAGTGATGTAAGCTCTCAATTCTATGTGCGGGGCAGCGCAGCAGACCAAAACCTGATCCTTCTCGATGGCATGAAAATTTATAATCCCTACCATGCGTTTGGTCTTTTCAGCATGTTTGACCCGGATATTATCAACACCACAGAAGTTTATACGGGGGCTTTCCCCCCGGAATATGGCGGGAGACTCTCCTCTGTTGTCAGTCTGCTCACTAAAGATGGCAACAAATCGAATGTTTCAGGGAAGGCGAATGTCAATTTTCTCTCTTCGAAATTTCAGATCGAAGGTCCTGCGCTAGAAAATGTTCGTTGGCTTACGAGCGCACGCAAATCTTTATTCAGTTCGAGCCTGCGGAATTTCTTTCATCAGGATGTCCCCATCGCTTTTTATGATGGCTTCTTCAAAATAACCTCCGAGCAAGACACAATTACCAATGCGAAATTAGGGTTTCAAGTTTTTGTGAGCGGCGATGACCTTAACTCACCCGGCGTTGACCAACCAAATTACAATTGGAAAAATTTTGGGATAGGATTTAGCGCCTCCGCGCTCATTCAGGATCGCTTATTCGTTTACGCAACAATAGGGGGAAGCTCTTTCACAGCGACGCGCGATGCAAAAGCATCAAAAGTGACCACACCAGCCACGACCTCAGTCAAGGATTTTAGCGTTCATACAAATGCCACACTCTACACAGATTCCAAAGACCTTTACTTCTTTGGTTTCGAGTTCAGCTTTCCATCAATGGAATACACCTTAGTAAATAATTTAGGCCGTCCGATCAGGATTGCGGGCACGCCCCCTCAAGTGTCCGCATGGGCTCGCTATCAAACCGCATTCGGCGACCTTAAAACAGATGTCGGGCTTCATATGGAGCTTGGCTCGATGGTATCTCACGGATTAGGACTGCGTGGGCTCCAACCGCGCGTCAATTTCAGTTATGATCTCAAAAATTCTTGGCGAGCGAAGCTTTCCTATGGAAGATTCAGCCAAGATATTATTGCCGTTAACAATGAAGATGATTTGATCTCCATCTTCGATGCGTGGATTGAAATTCCAGAGAACCTTCAGCCTGAAACCTCTGACCATTATGTTATTGGCGTTGAAGGAAATCTTCTGGAAAACCTTTCTGTCAATTTGCAATCCTATTATAAAAATTATCCTACGCTGGTTGCCTATAATCGCGATAAAATTGATGTTAACGACCCGGATTATATCAACAGTGCAGGGAATTCCTATGGAGTAGAAGCCCTTCTTCGTTACGGTTCGTCGTTGATGGACATTTATGCTGCCTATACACTCGGCTGGACCTCAATCACGCAAAATGATTTTACATACCCTCCTCGGTATGACAGGCGACACTCATTGAAGCTACTTTCTTCTATTCATATTTTTCGCAATATGGATGTTACCATACGATGGGATCTAGGCTCAGGGTTTCCGTTCACAGAATCCGTTGGGTATTACGATCGGTTGACGCTCAATAATTTTTATGATAATCCCTTCCAAGACGATACGGGAACACCCTATACCCGGCTTGGACAAAAAAATGGCACACGATTGCCGTTTTATCACCGCCTTGATATGGGCATTGATTACCGTTTCAACTTAGGAGTAATTCGCGGAACATTGGGAGTGAACATCATTAATGTCTACGACCGCAAGAATGTCTTATACTTCGATAGAAAAACCGGACAGTTAATCAATATGCTCCCCTTTTTCCCATCAGCGACATTAAATATCGAATATTAACCATGAGACAATTAAGTTTTTTCACGTTATTCCTTGTTACCACATTATTGATTATCAACGGATGTGACGATGCGCTGAATCCCAAGGGACCTCTCGATAAAAAAATGGCCGTGTATTCGATACTTTCCAATAAAAGCGATACACAATACGTTCGCATCTATGCGACCTATGACCCCGCAGGATTTAATCCCCTCGAAAATACAAGCGATACGCCTATCCAAGACGCCACGGTGAAACTCTCGCAGAGCACCACAACGTTCCAATTCAAGGATACTACGCTCCAAAGGCAAGATGAAACCCGTTACTCATCCCGGATTGCCGCGTACATTTTGAATGCCTTTAAAGTCCAACCCGGGAAGCTATATACCCTCAGCGTTTCATCGCCAACATACGGTCAAACCTCGGCAACCATTACGCTGCCCGGCAAAGGATCCATTAAAATAGCAAACACTGATTTGTTACGAGACCCGTGGTATGCAGAAGATAACATCGAACTTGAAATAACTATTGCAGATATAACGAAAGGTTTTTTTGTAAGGTTCTTTCTCGACTATGATTATTACGACAAAAACAAAGGTTGGATTGAGCAGCACCTTGAAATCCCAATTACTCTTTTAAGCGCTGGCACCATCAATGATTATCGGGCAACCTATCCTCGGTTGATTGCCCGTACTTCCGACCCCTTAATCAGAATAATCCAACCTGGAAAAGAGCCAAGGGAAACCGCATCATTTTTCAACAATGTCTATAGGCGCATGATCAAATTAGTGCGTGCAGCACATCATCCGGATGATCTTCGGATGAAACGGGTCGTTTTCCAGCTTATACAAGCTGAACCGCAGCTTTATAATTATTATTCTATTGTTTCAGGATTTCAGGATGCAAGCTCAATCAGGATTGATAAACCGGATTACACCAATTTGAACGGGGCGCTTGGTTTGTTCGGAGGTTATACGCAGGACACAGTATCAGTGAGCGTTCCGGATACATTGGGATTTGGTAAATAAATTAAGGGTCATTAGAAGCTGGGGTGTTATGATGAGATTTTTTTTCGGTTCAATCATTTTTTTGTTCCTTTTGATTGGATGCGATGATACGTTTAATCCCAAGGGCCGCTATGATGAAAAAATGGCCGTATATTTTATTCTCTCAGCAAAAAGCGATACACAATATGTGCGGGTATACACCACTTATAATCCCAGTGGCTATGATCCGCTTGAAAACCCTGCTGATACGCCTCTTCGCGACGCCATTGTAACCCTTAGAGAAAGCAATTCTGCCGGACAATTCCCCGCTGGAACATCTTCCTTTCAATTTCGCGATACAACGTTACAACGCGAAAATACAAGCCGATATTCTTCTTCGGTTATAGTGTATGTGTATTATCCCCTCAAAATTAAGAAAGGGAGATCATACTCCCTTTCAGTCTTTTCTCCAAAGTACGGGCAAGCCACTTCTATCATCACTATGCCTACCCAAGGTTCCATCAATGCAACTTCTTTTGATATTTTAGAGCCGTGGCGATCAAATGAGGGACTCCTTCGCCTTTCCATCGGGCTTTCACCTATTACAAAAGGATATCAGGTAAAATTTTTTATTGATTATGACGTGTTCATCAAAGATGTGGGCTGGAAAGGACAAAGGGTAGAAATTCCTCAAATAATTCTCAGCGGGACAGATCTGACAGACATGAAGGCGGTTTACCCTAAGCTTATAAAGCGAGTCTCAACAGGCAGTGGGAGCGGTACAGTGGCAAGTTATCCTTTTAGCGTTTTTGCAAAAATTATTTACTTCCTTCGGCAAACGTATCAACCTGACGATATACGATTCAAACAAGCCGTACTTCTTTTGATTCAAACGGAATCTGAGCTCTATAATTACGTAAGCGTTGTGAACGGATTCTTCGATCCGAAATCAATCCGCCTCGACCTGCCAGAATATACAAACATCAGAGGGGGCGTGGGGTTATTCGGTGGGTTTGTAGAGGATTCTGTTAAGTACGATCTACCAAGCGACTTCGGGTTTGGGAAGTAGCGCTCTATCGTTCTTTGGTCAATTTTAAAATGGTTATTTCGGCTGGGGCATGAAAGCGAATTGGAGCTAGCGTAAATCCCAGACCGTTTGTAACGCTCACAATCATCCCGCCTACAGTGTAAAGTCCGCTTAAGTATCGCGTTTCAATTGAAGCAGGGGCAAATAAAAATAGCCCTGGAACTCCAAACGCTATCCCCCCTCCGTGAGTATGTCCTGCCACAAAAAGATTATAATGCTTCTCTGCGGCGTACGCAACCAGCGGCATAGCCGGCTGATGCGTAAGGAGAATCCTATATGCCGCATGAGAACCGTCCGTCGCATTATCTAACTGCTCTGCCGATGGTCTTTCGCGGTAGGTGTACGTTATTCCTGTAATCGCTAACTGGCTTGCGCTCACAGTAAAATAAATAGTCGAATCTTCAACGACGAGAATCCCGTTTCTTTGTAAGCCATCAACCACTTTGGCCTTGTTGGAGAAAAAATCATGGTCGCCGACCGCGGCTATTGTTCCAAATTTCGCCTTCAACGTGCCTAACACATTCGTTGTTGATTCGATATAACGCTCCCCACCTGTGACAACATCGCCTGCGAAGAAAATAAAATCCGGCTGTAGCGCATTGACGCGATTCACATAATTCTCCAACATGCGCTCGGTTGTTCTCCCGTCACCCTGCACATCGGATATTTGAGCGATACGGACACCATCAAGCGATGAGAAATCGGAAGGAAGCTTTATCTCGCGTTCAACAACACGGACAGTCCATGTGTCTTTGAACATAACGACACCCGAATAAGCACAAATAAAAAGGAGGGAAACGATAACA
>JACQBK010000020.1 GCA_016194505.1 Ignavibacteriales bacterium
GCAGGAAAACCTGATAAAAGTAACCTCTATCTCAAACTACTCCCCAACCCTCCATTTGGAAAACAAATGGCGAGAAACAAAAAGAAGCTGACCGAAGAAGAAATGAAAATCGTCTACGATTGGATTGCTCAGGGAGCGAAGAAGGAGTAGTGGAGTAACAAGTACTAAGTAGTAAGTAGAAAGAAAAGCCTGCACCAATGCATTGAAGCAGGCTTTTTCTTTGATACTTAATACTTGAGACCTCTGAAAAATTAAATTAACAGTCACGGTGAGCGAAGTCGAACCGTGTTTTTGGATTAATTTCCCCCCTCGACTCCGCTCGGGGTGACTGGATTTGGAATATTTCAGAGGTCTCTACTTAATACTTTTTACTTCACTACTGAGGTTCACTCCACCTTCTCCACCTTCACCGAATTTGTCGAGCCTTGCGATAACAACGGAATACCTGCGGTGTAAACCACGTAATCCCCTTTTTCAACATACCCGTATCGCTTTAACTCTTCATTGATGCGCTTGAAGGCTATATCCGTATCCGCGACGAAATCCGCTATAATAATTCCCCGTACACCCCACACCAAATTTAATCGGCGTAAAATTTTTTCACGACCTGTAATGCCAATAATGCGCGCACCCGGCCTGTATTTTGCAATATTCATTGCACTAAAGCCTGAATGCGTTATCGGAACGATCGCTGTGGCATTGATCTGCTTTGCTATAACGCATGCCGCACGACCGATCGCATCGGAAATGCGCTGATCAGCGGCGGCCGGGACTTGCACAATATCAAGCTTATCTTGATGCTGCTCTTCGGCTTTTCGAATAATGCGATCCATCGTACTGACCGCTTCAATAGGGAATCTGCCGACGGATGTTTCCGCGCTCAACATAACAGCATCCGCTCCATCGAGCACCGCATTGGCAACGTCGTTCGCCTCGGCGCGAGTAGGGCGCGGGTTTTCTATCATTGATTCCAGCATCTGCGTAGCGATAATAACGGGAACACCGGTCTCATTGCACTTACGGACAATCATTTTCTGAATGACGGGAACATCTTCAGGCGGCATCTCCACCCCCAAATCGCCTCGCGCAACCATAATAACGTCGGCTTCGGTTATAATGGAATCAATCGCGTCCACCGCCTCGCTCTTTTCAATCTTAGCGACAATCGGTACACGCTTCCCTTTCGGGGCTTCTTTAATCACGATCTCCCGAAGCTGGCGCACATCATCCGCCGTGCGGACGAACGAAAGAGCAACGTAATCCACATCGTTCACAAGACCGAATTTCAAATCGTCAATATCTTTCTCGGTGAACGAAGGAACGCTCACTTTTACGCCTGGCAGGTTCATTCCCTTTTTCTCAGAAAGAATGCCGCCATTGATCACTGTGCAGACAACATCGGTCTCATTTTTAGAGATGACGGTAAACTTCATTTTCCCGTCATCCACTAAAATCGTATCACCGATTTGCACATCCTTCGGTAAATAATGGTAGGTCGTTGAAACGCGTTGGGCATTGCCCTGTATATCGTTAATCGTAAAGGTAAACTTCTGCCCGGTTTTCAGCTCGACTTTCTTTTGAGCAAGAAGTCCCGTACGAATTTTAGGTCCGCTTAAATCTTGTAGCAAGGTGATATACTCACCCGTCTTCCGGCTCGCCTCTTTGACATTTTCGATGGCTTTGAAGTGATCTTCGTGCGAGCCGTGAGAAAAGTTCAACCGGACAACGTCCATGCCCGCTTCGATCAGCTTTACAAGAACATCAACGCTCTGCGATGCCGGGCCGATAGTGCAAATAATTTTCGTATTGCCAAAGACGTTTGAGCGATTCATACGGTCTCCTTAAAAGGTCAAAGTGTCGCGCTCCAACTTGTTACTGATGTTGAAGCGCCTGTATCAATTGTGGCAAAATGATGCCCACCTTTCCAAGCATGGCCTCTTGGACACGGGAGGAAAGATCGGTATACTCCTGGTTAATTTCAACGACATAAGCGCCCTGTTCTAATGCCTCAAGCGGAAGCGAGGCTGCGGGATACACCACCGCAGAAGTTCCCAGGCAAAGAAAGACATCACAGCGGCGCGCGGCGCCTAACGCTTGCTCAAAGACGCCTTCCGGCAGCATTTCACCGAACCAAACCACATCCGGACGGAGCAATCCGCCGCAATGCTTACAATGGGGCGGCTCTTTTGACTCGTCAAGAACAATGTCATTGGCAAACGCACTGCAGTCTATGCAATAGCTTCGCTCGATGTTGCCGTGGAGTTCAAGAATATGCTTACTGCCCGCCCGCCGGTGTAACCCGTCAACATTTTGGGTGACTAACGTAAAATTGGGAATCCGCTGTTCCAACTCCACCAACGCGTAGTGAGCGGGGTTCGGCTGTACTTCTTTGATAACTTTTTTACGATAGGAATACCACTCCCACACGAGCGCGGGATTTCGAATGAACGCATTAAAATTTGCAAGTTCCTCCGGCTTAAACTTTGACCACAAGCCGTCGGCTCCCCGGAACGTCGGCACGCCGCTTTCGGCGGAAACCCCCGCTCCCGTCAACACGCACACCGACTGTGCGTTTGAAAGCCGCGCGATGAGTGTCGCTGAAATTGTCACTGCGTTGGCTTCAGGATAAGATGATCGTAATTGGAGCTCTCAATCTTTGCACGGTTCATAAGCCAATGGCGATAGCCTCCGGCTAACCACAACTGCAATTGATCATCGTAATGTTTCTGGAACACTTGCCCGGATTGTCCCGTTGGCGTTACCGCTCTTCCATTATCCGAGTCTGCTAAGTCGAATATCTGCCTTGTTGAAGGACCGACATAATGGGCAAACGAACCGCCAAGCGGATAATCTCCTTTATTCAACGTTGCGTGCGAACCGCCCGTAGGAAAAGGACCGAGATTAAACACCGGCTTCAACATTTTTTCCCCTCCAAAGATATGCGGGAACTCAACTTGATGCAATGTTCCCCATTGCCATTCCTTCAACTCCCCACCGTGCGTTTTTTTCAACTCATTGATTGCGTCTTCCAGACTCTGATGAATGAGGTCGTTCATTGTTTCCACTTGAGGAGTTTTGATATTATCAAACCACGAGGAAGAGCCTTTCACCATGAGCTTGTTCATAACGGAAAGCGGAAGGCTTGCTAAGGTATCGTACGCGGCTAACAGATCGGCGCCCATTTCGTCTTCAAAGGTATTATGAATCATTTTCACAAAAAAAACTTCGAACAGCGTCGTTGCCACATTCTCTTTCCTCATTTCAAAGTTCCAGTTGCGGAAATAATTCAACGCGGTTTGTACATCCGCATTTTTTACTTCTTGTCCTTCATACGACTTCAGAATGAGCGGAACAATCTCTCGCGCATGGGTGGAAAACACATCGAGCTGGAATCGTTGGAAATCCTCAACCGAGCATTTCGGCTGATTCTTGAGAAGCTCGGTAATGCGCGTAATTCTCCAATGGGGTTCCCACAGGTTTGAAACGTAATACGGATAAGAATCCGCCACGATTTTATTGTTTGCTGTGGCGATAAATCCTTCCGGCGGATTAAAACTATGCGGCATTTCATCAAACGGGACAAAACCCTTCCAGTCATGGTCACTTGTCCAGCCGGGAAAGGGCAATGTTGGCGACTTTGTTTTACGGATCGGAATGATCCCCGCCGTGCGATAGCCAATATTTCCCTCAACATCGGCATAGACAAAATTTTGGGCGGGAACCGCAAAATGCCTTAACGCATTTTGAAATTCATTCCAATTGCGCGCTTTGTTAAGCTCATAAAAACTCTGCGCTTCGTTCGATAGCTCGTGCCCCGTCCAACGCATCGAAAGAAGATTGCGCGAAAACTGCGCCGAAGGCTCTATTCTGTTAATGATCGGTCCACGGTGCGTGCGATACACCGTGAGAAGAATGGGCGTGCCATTCTTAACGAGAATCGTGTCAACGTGCTGTTCAATAGGTCGCCAGGTATTATTGAAGCGATAGTGAGTCGGGTGTTGAACGGAATCCACTTGCTCAACGTAAAAATCCTCATCATCAAGCATCGCATTGGTAACACCCCATGCGATATGTTGATTGCGCCCGATAATGACAAACGGCACACCGGCAATAGACGCACCGGCAACCTCAATGTTGGGCGCAACGGCATGGAGTTCATACCACCTGCCCGGCACGGTAAACATCAGATGGGGATCATTGGCAAGAATGGGTTTGCCTGTTACCGACTTTGAGCCGGATACGACCCATGCATTGCTTCCCGTTTGCAGCCCCGGACTTCCCATAAACTTCCGGTACTCTTGCTCGATCCGTAAAAAATCCTTTGCGAGGCTTGCAACCCGCTTGCCTTTTAAGCCTTCAGGGATAATGATCGGTGCGCCTTCGGGCCATGTAGGAAAAATCTCCGCCGCTTTGGCTTCCCCAAATTTTTCTACCAGCTCACCGAGCGTAATATCTACCCAACGGGAGTAATTCAATTCCCACCCCATGAGGCGGCTAACAATAAGCGAGTGCTCGATAGTCCATGGAGCCGGCTCGATATTCAGCAAATCAAATTCGATAGGATAACTGCCTTTATTGAGACGGATGAAACTCGATACGCCATCGGCATACGCCTGAAGAGGCTCGCGCGTTTTCTCATCAAGAGAAGCGGCGATTGCACGCGCCAGTTTTGCAATCCCAATAGTGCGGAACAGTCTATCGAACTTCACGGCTCGCTCCCCAAGAACTTCTGCAAGGGTTCCGGTTCCTGCGCGTCGTGCAAGCTCCATTTGCCATAGCCGGTCTTGCGCGTGGATAAAACCAACGGCAAAATACAAATCGTGTTCCGATTGCGCAAAAATGTGAGGAACGCCGTATTCGTCCCGATAGACATTGACTTCAGCCGTTAAGCCTGCAACCTTCAGAGACCCATCCGTGCGGGGGAATGATTTCGTGACGAGATAGTACAAAAAAATAAAAAGCGAAAACCCTGCGAGGACGAGCGTTGCTCCGATGCCTAAAACAACTTTGATGCGCGTGTGCATAGATAGAGTGAAATATTCGGTAAGAAATTTTGCCTTGTGAATAATGACTAGCGTCAAAAATAAAGAAAAAACGTCAGTCTGAGCGCCCGCCTGTCCCGCTGTACGGGATTCCGAAAAACGGAACCGTCGGGCAGGCAACGAACGTTTTTTGTTCCGCTTTTTGAATCCTGCCTGCCTGCGGCAGGCAGGCGCTCAGGGTAACACAAGTTAACCGCTATTTTTAAGATGGCTTCTATTCAAGGATGGATAGAATGTAAAGAAACTTGAGAGGGGTTGCAACTATAAAGAGAGCTTAGAATGACGAAGCCCGCCTCAATTGAATACTTGAGACGGGCTTTTGACAAACGCTCTATCTACAACTTAAAATCGGTACGAAAGAGTGATGTTAATGTTATTTGTCGTTACGCTTTCTTTTGTTCGGGATGCCCCAGCAAAGCCGGGGATATAATAGTTATCCCGGAATGTTTTCCAATTGCCGAGTGTCAGCGCGGCGTTGAGGAAAACATTCTCTTCCACCGCAATGCCAGCACCCACCGTGTAGTAGAGTTGGTCGTATTCTTTAGGATCGTCTTTGTAGGGAGAAGGATTCCATCCTGCGCCGCCACGTAACTTCAGTCCCAAGCCCCACAGAATCACTTCCGCGCCGCCGCGCAAGTTGGTGGTTCCTCGGAAAATATTCCGGATAACTCGATTTTCCTCAATAAGGTCAGGGTTCTCGGTATTGGTAAACTCCATTTCAGTCCAATCGGTGTATTCCGCGTCTCCAGCAAGGACAAGCCAGTCGCCAATTTGCACCGATGCGCCGCCACTCAATACAATAGGAGTTTTAATGTTGTACTTCGTAGAGCCCGGTACCTTCCACGTGCCACGATCTCCGTTATCAAACCAACTATCACCAAGATCGGAGAAGTTTTCGGAAATCTCATAATATGTCGGAGTTTTTACGGTTGCGCCGATTTTGAAAACCCCCTGCTTCCTATACATCAACCCGATCAGCACATTATAGCCGCTGATATCGCTTTGGATGTTGCTTTCGTAACGGAATCTGTTAAAATCAAACGGCGCGCGGCGGTAAACGTTTCTCGTATCGGTTTCCGTAAACACTCTATCATACGTGTAGGAACCGGAAAGAATATTGACGCCGACACCAAGCGAAAGATTTTTCGCCACGTCAATGGCGCCGCCCAAAGACCAGTTATTCATGCCGCCGCTTTCCCGCACAGTGCCCGTTTGCTGAACGCTATCGGTAACGATGGGATAAAAAACACCCCGAACAGTATCTACGTCTGCAAGAAAAATTTGATACGGGATATTGTTTCTCAGAAGAGCATCCCGATCCTGTTTCGACATTGAATTAAGATTGGAATAAGGCGTTAGCGCATCAACAAGAGAGCTGGAGGGATTAAACCCATCAAACGCCGCCGATGAGCTGTAGTTGGCAACCCTTGCGTAACCGAATGCAAACGTCAAACTGCCGCGTGAAGTCGGAATTGGATACACGATGCCGAGATTATTGAGATTGGTGACGCGGTTATCGGATTTTGTATTAACGCCATAAAACGCCGCATCGTTATTATATCCTGCATTCGAAAGACCAACGGAAAACTCAAAGCTCCTCATGGAAGCGAGTCCCGCCGGGTTTGTAAACAGCGAGGAAAAATCATTTGCTACACCTACGGACGTATTGCCCATGCCCATGGAGCGCGCGCCGACCGGCGTATTGAACAACGAGAACCGAAGAATATCTTCAGCATACTGCGCCTGAGCTGTGGATAACCCCCAGGCAACGAACAAACAAAAAAAGAATAATCGTTTCATAGAATATTTAAAATCGTTCATGTTCAACTCCCCAATTAGTGACCCCGTGAACCACCACTGCTTCTGCTGCCTCCGCCGTTGCTACCACTGCTGCTGCCACCGCTACTACGATTGCCTCCGCCACCGGATGATGCAGGTGCGCTATGCGATGGGGCGGGAGAATACGACGGCGTGTAACTTCGCGATGGCGATGATGAGGGACGATATGATGGAGAAGGCGAATAATCGCTACGCCCTCTCGAACCACTTTCGCGGGAATGCCCGCCGGAACTGCCGCTACGACCGGAACCGCCCGAGGGCGCCACTCTTGCCGGAGGCGTTGCAGAACGACCTGAACTTTCGACTCTTCCTCGCCGACCATTGTCTACCGAAGACCCTCGCGATGATGCACCGCTTTCAGTCCGTCTGTTCGAAGGAGTCGAAGACCCTACTGTCGAACTGCCACTGCGTCGGGCTGCGCCGGGGATAGCAAACGATGAAGACCCGGAGCCATCCATTGCACGACCGGTATAGCCCGCGCGTGTCGTGCCGCCTGTGCGGCGATACCCAGAATCGCGAGTTCGACTGATAGTATTCGACGAGTACACTACAAAAGGATAGCCACGATAATATGTGTAAGGATTAAATCCACCATAATAATAGGGAGAATAATATCCATAGTGACCGTATCCATAATAGGAATATGGAGAACCCCACCACGGATCCCAATAATTATAATACCATGGATCATAACCAAAGCCAACGCCCACGTATCCGGGATAGTAATATCGGAATCCTATGTGATACGGACTACGATAGTAATAATCGTCGTTGTATCTATTGGCGTATCCTTGATCTTCTTGGGCAAGGGAATCATCTTGAATCGCGCGAGGCTCATCGTACTGTGATCTGTTGGAGCCTTCATCCTCATTCTTTGTGATAGCAAGCTCAGTGTAACATCCTGTCAACAGGAAGCCGAGACTGACCGCAGCTAAGGATGTTAGAAGTGAATATTTTAAAGTTTTCATGGCTCAATCCTCTCCATTGGTTCTGCTACCATAATAACAATTCTGATGCCATTAGGGTTCAAAAAAAATGCCCTTAACAAGCTAAAATTAGGGCATTTTAAAGTTTTTATCGTTCCAAAAACTGATTTTGTCTACATAAATGAGCGGCGGCTGTCCAGACTAGGACACAGGCGGAGAGTTACCCTTGGCAAAATACTCCTCGGCTTTCTTGGTAATCGAAGTAATGTATTGCGTCTTTTCATTCGTGTAAGTCGCTCGATCGTGAGAATACAACTCAGAAAGTGATCGTTTCAACTGTTCATACCGGTGAGCTTCATCCGGAAAGAGCCGAAGATAGTCTCTGAAATAAAGCATGTCCCACAATGCAGAATTTGCTTCTACCATGTGGATGTGATGAGTACGCTTACCATCAGCATTGCGTTTGATGAACCACGCATAATAGGGCGGCTGATCGCCAACTGAGGGACGCCAGAAGTACTCATAACCTTCCGCCTCCAGAAGAGGTGCGATTATTTTTTTCGTTTCTTCCAGGTCAGTAACCTCGACCAAGATATCAATAACGGGCTTTGCAGCCAATCCCGGTACCGCTGTGCTGCCGAAATGCTCGATCCTTCTGACAAGCTGTTCCAGCAGTTTTCTTCGGAGAAAACTCGATTCCTGCTCGAACAAAGCCGGCCAGTGAGGATCGTACAAAACTATGGATATTTCTTCACGAACTAACTCTTCGATTCGTTCTTGCAGGCTCTTTCCCATATCAGCGTTCAAAACGAGCCGACGTACTCCATGTAAATCGTCCGGTTGCCTAAATTTACGCCTGACTGGTTCTTCGTTACATTCTTTAGGTCAATGCCCACAATAAGCCCTTTGCCCCACGACCAGCGGAGTCCGAAGTTGAGATAGCCCTTCCCTTGCCCGATGGCATTATCGTTGTTGTCATTGATGCCAAAATCATATTCAGCAAGAAGTGAAAATTCTTTTCCCAACGATTTTTCAGCGCCGATAAACGCATTGGCGTCTTTATCGCCATCATCGCGCTCCGTGCTGAAATTAACTCCTCCGTGCAGACTGAGATTTCCCCAAACGGCATAATTCTGGCTTGCGACCGCATAGAAGCCGGGAGATTTAATCGTGTAGCGCTTAGTGCTATCTATGTAAGGTCCCTTCCCCTGCGAATCGAAACCAACCGCGATAGCGGGAATGATGGTGCTTTCCTCGAAAAGGCGCAACTTGACGTTCACACCGGGCGAGGGGTTCATCACGACTTTTTCCTGACCGATGATGCCTGCCCCGCCATACGAGATGCCGAAACTAAATGGGTCGAGCAAGCCGACCGACACGCCAAATAGCACTCCACCCTGCTGATAAAAGCTTGTGCTGATGGAGTAATTTCCTTTGCGGAGCATTCCCGCCGTCGGCTTATCAATGATGGTCGTCGGCTCGAAGTTTGCGCTCTCGCCAACGTTGGTCTGCGCAAGGCTTTGGAACGTCATGACGAAAACGAAAACTACTAAAAATTTTACCTTCATCTCAAACTCCTTCGATAGTTTTCATACAATATACTTAAATAATTTCACCGCAGAGTTCGCGGAGAGCGCAGAGAAAAACAAAGATTTTTTATAGAGATCTTTGTAAATATCTATATTGAAACTTGATGCGCTTCGTGTAAAGCGAAAAGTCTTTTCCGCCTACGTCATCACTTTTTAAAATGATTCTCCGCGAACTCCGCGATCTCCGCGGTGAAAGAATTTTTACCCCTTCCGCCACACGGTTCCGTCTTTTTTGTCTTCCAGCACAATGCCGATTTTCTTCAAGCCGTCACGAATTAAATCGGACAGCGCCCAGAGTTTTTGGTTACGGACTTCTTTTCTAATATCAATCGCTAATTGAATAAGCTCCGCCTCGATCTTCGCATCCGCCGCGAGCGCGGAAGCCCCGCCGCTTAGAATAATGCCCAAAACTGTGCCGCCTAATTCCGAAAACAACAGTTCGATATTCCGAAGTGAGGCGGCGGAGAACTTCGTCTCCAACGCTAACATAGCGTTCACCTCGCGCGCGAGGTCGAACAATACGGCAATCGCCTGCGGCGAATTAAAGTCGTCATCCATCGCCGCAAGGAAACGGAATTTGTAGGATGCAAGGTCAATGGATGCATCGGTAGCTCGACTTTCGCCTTCTGCTTTTGTTATTTCAACACGTAAGTTGCGGACCGTGTTAAGCAGTTTTTCCAAACCGACTTTCGCTCCCTGCAACGCCTCGTCGCTGAAATCCAGCGTGCTTCGATAGTGGCTTTGTAGAATAAAAAACCGCATAACAAGCGGGTCGAATTTCTTGAAAAGATCTTTCAGGGAAACGGAGTTGCCCAGCGATTTCCCCATCTTCTGTCCGTTGACCGTTACCATATTGTTGTGAAGCCAATACCGCACAAATGGGTGTCCTGTAGCGCCTTCGCTCTGGGCGATTTCGCACTCGTGATGAGGGAATTGGTTCTCCAATCCGCCGCCATGAATATCAAACGTCTCGCCTAAATATTTCATGGACATGGCAGAGCACTCCACATGCCAGCCGGGGTAACCAACGCCCCACGGACTTTGCCACCGCATAATATGTTCGGGTTCGGCTTTTTTCCACAGCGCAAAATCGGCGGGGTGGCGCTTTTCGGATTTCACTTCTACCCGTGCACCGGCTTCCATGTCATCCACACTCCTGCCGGAGAGCTTGCCATAACCCGCAAATTTGCTCACGTCAAAATATACGGAGCCGCCTGCCTCGTAGGCATAACCTTTGTTAATAAGCACTTTGATAATTTCTATCTGCTCGATAATGTGTCCAGAAGCGCGGGGAGAAATATCGGGC